>JAEWVL010000395.1 GCA_023396665.1 Spirochaetota bacterium | reverse complement strand
TTGATTTTATTGATGAAAGTGAAGTGCTTACTCCGGCTGACGATCAGTTTCATGTATATAAACACGATTTTAAAGTTCCCTTTGTATGCGGGTGCCGTGATCTTGGTGAGGCTCTGCGCAGAATTGGAGAGGGAGCGGCTTTGATACGAACCAAGGGTGAGGCGGGTACCGGTAATGTCATCGAAGCAGTACGGCATATGAGAACGCTTATGGATCAGATCCGCCGTCTTGGAAACATGCGTAAAGATGAGTTGATGAGTGTGGCTAAAGAACTAGGTGCTCCCTACGATCTTGTCTGTGAAGTGGCGCAAACCGGAAAACTTCCGGTTCCCAATTTCTCGGCAGGCGGTGTCGCGACACCCGCTGACGCCGCTCTCATGGTGAAGCTCGGAGCAGAATCGGTTTTTGTCGGTTCGGGCATTTTCAAGTCGGCAAATCCAGAAAAGCGGGCGAAAGCCATTGTCGAGGCAGTTGCCTGCTACGAAGATGCGAAAAAACTCGCTGAACTTTCTGAAGATCTTGGTGAACCGATTCCCGGTGTTGATGTTCGTGAACTTGACGAGAATCAGCGTCTGTCGTTGCGAGGCTGGTGAATTTTTGAAAACTGTCGGTGTACTTGCACTCCAGGGGGGATTCGATGCGCATATACGGACGCTGAAGAAAATCGGCGTCTCATGTGACGCAGTCACCACTCTCAATCAAATTGCTGATGTTTCAGCTCTCGTTATTCCAGGTGGTGAGAGTACAACGATCGGGAAACTTCTTGTTCAGCACGGTATGATCGAAGGGCTTCGGGATCTAATTACCGAAGGCTTGCCGCTTTTCGGTACCTGCGCGGGCATGATACTCATGTCTAAAGAGGCGCAAAACTATACACAGCCGCTTCTTGGTGTAATGGATATCAGCGTTGAGCGCAATGCTTATGGCCGTCAAAATGCCAGTTTTGAAACACGGCTGGATTTTAACGGCGATCACCTGCCGGCATTGTTTATCAGGGCTCCCAAAACTGTATCAATGGGAAAAGAGGTGTCCGCACTCATATATTTCGAAGACAAACCGGTTTTATTGCGTCAAAACAAGCTTCTTGCCGCAAGTTTTCATCCCGAACTGACCGATTCGACTGTTATCCACGAGTATTTTCTGCAACTGGCCGGCTTCTGATTTCCTTCTCTTCAATTCCTGTCACAAACAACGTGACAAGGCATGAATAAATGAATTCCCATAATAAAATTTATAGCTGTTTCTGACGCAGGATTGTTATAATTATATCAGGGGATAGGGTTTTGGGTGAAAAGGGATGCCTTGGTATTTCTACCAGGCCAACATAGCAGTTCACTCTTCCCGTTTGAAAAGAGAGGTGATTATGAGATTTTACAGTGCTCTCATTCTTTTATTCATGACTTTATTGTTTGTATCCTGTGCGGGGATTACGGTTAAGGGATCAGGTTCTGTAAAAGAGGTCTCGAAGGAGCTGGCGCCATTCCACTCATTACGTCTATCGGGAAAAGGTATTATTCATTTTGTTCAAGGATCGCAACATGCGATGACAATTCGGGCCGAAGAGAACATTATGAGAGTTATGAAAGTAGAACAGAACAATGAACAGATAAACATCTCTTATACCAGAAATTTCACAACACAGAATATACCGGAATTTATCGTAACCTTGCCTGATTTACGAAACGTGGATATCGACGGGATGGCCAGGGTAACCAATGAGGGAACCATGAACATTCAAAGGCTTGCGGTTAACATATCGGGAAAAGCGAAATGTGATTTGGATCTGAAATGTGAAACGATAGAACTTCGCCTGGGCGGTAATGCCATCGTTAATCTTCGTGGAGAATGTGAGACGATACGTGTCTCGATAACCGGAAAAGCCGATGTCGCCGCACAGCAGCTGCATGCACAGCGAGGTATAATACGTCTTATCGGACAGGGTAATACCGAATTAAATGTTGAAGAATTTCTCGATGTTGAATTGAATGGCGCAGGGTCGGTTACGTATCTCGGTTCACCGGAACTGAAAACAAGAATAAACGGTTCGGGCACCATCAGTGCCGCAAAGAAAACAAGTGCCGAAAAGGCTGTTTCCGACAGCTCTGATCGGGAATCCCTTACTGAGCAAGAGGTTCCCCCCGTCCCGGCCGATAAACCGACAGAGAGTGTAATTGATGGATCAGGAAACGGTAAAGAAAAAACTTCTGGAGGTTCGCAATGACGTTCCCCCTTTTGACCTGATTTTTTCGGGAAAAAAAAGCCGGAAGGTTCATGGGCTTTATAAGCCTGACGAGTCGCTCATCATTCTTCATAATAAAAATTTCAGTTCAGAAGGGCAGTATTTGTATACGGCCCTTCACGAATTTGCCCATCATATTCATTTCACCATGACTTCTTCTGTAATTTCCGCAAAATCCCATACAACCCAGTACTGGAGTATCTTTCATCAGCTTCTTGCTGATGCGGAAAAAAAAGGCGTTTATATCAACATTTTCAGAAAAGATCCGAGATTTCTTGAGCTTACCGACCGTATCAGAAGCAAATATCTTGTTCCTCACGGTGCTCTCATGAAAGATTTTGGAAATGCCTTACTTGAGGCCTTTGCGCTGTGTACCGAGAACGGCGCAGCCTACGAAGACTATCTGGACAGAGAGCTCGGGTTCGGTCGTACCGATGCCACCGCCTGTATTCGCAGTCATCAGTATGATCTGGATCCCGCAGTCGGCTTTGATGCGATGAAAGTTGCCTCTCGGATCAAGGATGCCGATCTTCGTAGCGAGGTGATTGATGCTTTCAAGGATGGACAAAGCACACCGGTTATCAAGACGAACATAATCAGTCCTGATCGTTATGACCAGGCGCTTGAACAGGAAGATCCACGGAAAAAGCTCATCATCGAAAAGGAGAAACTGGAAAAAAGCATTGCGCAAATGATCTCGAAACTTGAGTATATCGAAAAGCAATTAAATCAATTGCAATGAGGCGCGATGTTTGACAATTTCAGGGCATACTGGTATTATAATAAACTTGGATCTGCTCACGGGGTTTCCTTTGAGCATGCGGCAATGTCGCTATCGAGTATCAAAAATGAAGATAGCGCAAGATATCTTCTCGATATACTTGTCTCCCGAAGTGACCTTACAATAGAAGAAAAGAGCCATCTTGCAAGGGCATTCTCTTCGATAGGAAAGGTTGCATCACGATACCTGCTCAATCAGATTTTTGACCAAAATGGTGATATTCAGTATAATGTTGTGACTGCCCTGGGTGAGATCGGTGAGACCGATGCTGTTGCAACTTTTTGTTTCCTCTTTGAAAAGACAGATAATCCGATATTTGCCAGTGCGCTTGCAGATATCGGTGACCCTGCTGCGATTCCCGTTCTTCGTAACAAGATTACCGGCAATTCTATTGCCCGGCTCGAATCACTGGAGGCTTTATTTAAAATTGCTCCTCATGCGGAGGCACCCTTTCTGGTTTCGCTTTTGTACTCTCCGCACATGATTATCAGAAAACATGCGGTAAGAATGCTTTCGACTATTTCTTACCGCTTTGAAATAAGCAATGAACAGAACCTGTATAATGCGCTGCGTTCAGACTGGGAAAAAATTGTCATAGAATCGGGCACTCTCTCCCTGTTCTGCCATTTCGTCAATGATGAGGATACTGAGTTCAAGAAATCGCTGGTTACTTTTTTGATAAAAACAGACTGTCTTGAGACGAGACGTGTACTATATGAATTCCTTTCAGATACCGATGAGGATTTTCTTGCCTTTCTTCTGACTCATTTGAAAAACGCCCATATTGAACGTTTTGAAATACTCGATAATCTTTTTACTCTTCTCATGCATGACAGTGTCATTGTTCGCCATTTAGCTGAAGAACTTTTTCTTAATTATGGTTCAAATGCACTGCCGGATTTGATTACAGAAATCTCGGATTCAAAAAACAGATCACTTTTATACCAGACCACACTGCAAACCCTCTGCATAAGTGTCGGTCAGAATAATCTGGCAACACTGTATCATGCGCTTCAAGATGCAGATGATTATGCAAAACAAATGATCATTAATATAATCGGGGAGGTGGTATGCCCCGAATATTCAGACCTCGTTGTACAGTTTCTGATTACAAAAGATTCAGCTGTAAAATCAGGTATTGTCCGAACAATAGGCGAAACCGGAACGGAACGCGAGATAGCACTGTTCCAGGCGCTCATTCCTGATCAAATCACTCCGGTTCGAATGGCATTATACAATGCGCTGGCGCAAATGGCGGCAAGAATCGGAATAACGGTGGTTATAGAACCCTTTGAAATGGATGATAAGGAAATGGTCTATGTACAAAAATTATTCGGCGATGACAGCCTGAAACATAAAAACTAACTTAATGTTTATTCTGACACCATAGCAGCGCTACGAAGTTATTCAACAGACACATACATCATTCCAAGTGAAGCGTCGGGTTTTACTTTTTTTCTTCTGAAGAGTTCGCTCAATGTTACCAGTTCATATCCTTCTTTTCGCAACTCATCAACGATGAAAGCAAGCGCTTCGGGTGTCGGGTGAGGTTTGGGTTGAACATCATGCAGCAGAATTATGGCGCCGTCCTTTGCACTACTCTTTACGCTCGCAACTACCTTTTCAACGGAATCGCTACCGCCTCCTTTCCAGTCATAGTTAACAGATCCACCGATAAAAGGCAAATCGATTGCGCGGTACATTGTTTTGCTTGCGGAAAGATAGGGAGCCCGGAAGAATTTTGGTTTGCAAGAGGCATATTTTTTGATTTGCTCGTTTGTCTTATCAAAATTGCTTTTCACCTGTTCTTCGGACATCGCAGACATGTTCTCGTATGACCAGGAATGATTTCCGATTTCGTGTCCCTCTTTGACGATTCGCTTCACGATGTTTTTTGTTTCTTCATTGATGTTTTGTCCAACAAGGAAAAAAGTCGCATGGGCATTGTGCTTTATCAGAGTATCAAGTACCAGAGTGGTTAGTTCGGGATCAGCGCTCGGGCCGTCATCAAAGGTCAGGGCACAACACTTGTCCGGAGAGGGGTAAGAGCCCTTCATGTGTCCGTTTTTGTTGCCACTACATGAAGCGAGCAGGGGGGTAATAAATAAAAAAAAGAATATTGATTCTTTAAACAGTAATCTTCTCAATTCAGCCCCCGGATATTGCCAGGGGATAATGTTGCAAAACCGGTGCAAACGGTATTTACTCGGTAAACCCAGTAGTCTGTTCATATATTCTCTCCAGCTAAAATAACAAGGGCAATGACAGTTATATCAGTCAGACTTTTTACTGCCATTAAGTTTTCTGAATTCTTTCGGAGAAAGTGACTCGTGCGTTCTGAACTGTTTGTTGAAATGAGCAATCGAATTGTAGCCCAGCGCATATGCAATATCTGTAATCTTGCTGTCACTGTTAAGAAGCAGTGATTTCGCTTCTTCTATTCGAAGCAGATTTATATATTGCTTAAAGGAAAGTTTTGTATATTTGTTAATTATTTTCGGAATGCGGTAGACTGACAGATTCAAGGCATCGGAAACACTGATAACCGATATGTAGGGATC
>JAEWVL010000393.1 GCA_023396665.1 Spirochaetota bacterium | reverse complement strand
AAGAGGCTCTGTTCACTTACATGCAAAAAGGAACCGATGACGGCGCTATTATCGGTGTATTTGATGAGATGATTCAACTCTCCGCGGCTTCCGGAATTGAATCGGTCAAACTGATCGAACGCATTCAACTGCATAACGAGCAGCTCATGTCTGGGGATTATCAGTTATAAAACGATCTTGAAACATTCCAGGCAACGAATCCTTTACTGGTCTATTGAACATGGACCAGTATCCGTACACGGCTAATCGCCTGGTTCCCATTCTGTTGCATTTTCAATTGTAAAAGGGGGATCGCAAGATTCCCTTTTATTTATTCTGAATACTGGAAATCTCACATTTCTGATTTCAACAACTTGAACCTTGAATAACACCATTTCAATCGAGATGTGCATGCAGCCCGGATTGGTTTTAGACAGTAATTACAAACGAGGGAAATTCATGGTATAGCGGGTGGTCATATTCGAGATTTTCTACTTATTAAACTCATTACAATAATGGATTACCAAGCGCAGGATTATTTGATAAAAATAGTTGCACTCCATCCCCTTAACCGTATACACGACAGCATGTACGCGTCATACGCGCGAATCACCATATACGGGGAATAATCATGCGCCAAAAGCTCAGCGAAATGAAAGAGTGGAAAGCACTCGAATCTCATTTTGAAAAAATCAAAAACTATCATCTGCGGGACCTTTTTAAAAACGATCCGCGTCGGGCAGAGAAATTCACCGTTTCGGATTGCGGAATTTATTTTGACTATTCTAAAAACAGAATAAGCGACGAAACGGTCAAATTACTGCTATCTCTTGCCGAAGCCTGCAATCTAAAAGAAGAAATCGACAGAATGTTTTCGGGCGAACGCATAAACAAAACCGAAAACCGCCCGGTACTGCACATCGCACTGCGAAACACAGGCAACACTCCGATCATGGTTGACGGACAAAACGTGATGGAAGATGTCAATGCGGTACTTGAAAAGATGCGCAGCTTCTCGGCAAAAATCCGTTCCGGTGAATGGAAGGGTCATAGCGGCAAATCCATAAAATATGTCGTGAACATTGGTATCGGAGGTTCCGATCTCGGCCCCGTTATGGTCACCGAGGCTCTCAAACCCTTCTCAGATCGTTCTATAAAACTTGTCTTCGTCTCGAATGTCGACGGCACACATATCGCTGAAGCACTGAAAACGGTCAACCTCGAAGAGACGCTTTTCATTGTCGCATCCAAAACCTTTACCACCCAGGAAACGATGGCAAACGCCGAAAGTGCGAAGCGTGCACTTATTGAGCACTTTAAAGACGTATCATGTGTCGCGAAACATTTTGTCGCCCTTTCCACCAACGCCAAAGATGTCGCCGCTTTCGGCATCGATACCGCAAACATGTTTGAATTCTGGGACTGGGTGGGCGGTCGTTACTCTCTGACGAGTGCAATCGGCCTTTCCATTATGATATCCATCGGACCGGATAACTTTCAGCGCCTGCTCGAAGGATATCACGAGATGGATAAGCATTTTCGCGACATCCCTTTCGAACGCAATATCCCCGTGCTCATGGCGCTGTTGGGAATCTGGTATAATAATTTTTTCAAAGCGCAGACACACGCCATACTCCCCTACGATCAGTACATGCATCGATTTGCCGCTTATTTTCAGCAGGGGGATATGGAGTCGAACGGAAAATACATCACCAAAGAGGGTGAACGCGTCGATTACGAAACCGGTCCTATTATCTGGGGGGAACCCGGCACAAACGGCCAGCATGCATTCTATCAGCTGATTCACCAGGGAACAAAGCTTATTCCCTGCGATTTCATCGGCTTTGCAAAATCGCACAATCCCATCGGCGATCATCATGTCAAGTTCATGTCAAATTTCTTCGCGCAACCTGAAGCCCTGGCTTTCGGAAAAACGAAAGAAGAACTGATTGCGGAACAGGAAAAGACGGAGCTCATTGCGCATAAGACCTTTGAGGGCAACCGCCCCACAAACTCGATCATGGCCGAGATTCTGACACCGGAAATCCTCGGTTCACTGATCGCGATGTACGAACACAAAATATTCGTACAGGGAGTGATATGGGATGTCTTTTCTTTTGATCAATGGGGCGTTCAACTCGGAAAAGTACTGGCCTCAAAAATAATACCCGAACTTGAGGGAAAAAGCGCTCCAGCACATGATTGCTCGACAAATGCGCTGATAAACTACTACCTCAGTCACAAGTAAGTTGATAGAGACAGGTAGTATATAAAGTGCAACTCGAATAATATCCGCAAGAGCGAAAAAAACTTTGCTTCTCACAATAATGATTCGAGTTTCGCATTTTCAAGACAAGGTATTTCAAATTTGCTGTTGCTGAAAATGTTGTTATTACGTTCAGTTTGATGTATGCGTTACAATTCGATTCTCTCAGAAACTTTTTTGCTTATTGTATAAAAAAAACACCGCATAGTATGCGGTGTTTTTTTAGTCGATCCGAACTGTAATCACAGGGCTTTTTGAAGCATCGCATTCATCTGCCGTACAAATTCAACCGGATCTTCGGGCTTAAGTCCTTCGAGAATCAGCGCCTGATTGTAAACGAGTGAACACGCGCTGTTAAATTCATCGCCGTCGCTCATAAGATTCATGCGTGTTATTATCGGATGTGTGGGATTAATTTCCAATATGGGTTTTGTCTCACCGGCAGACTGTCCCATCGCTTTAAGCATTGCCTGCATCTGAAATGTCGGATCCGAACTGTCGGCGACGATGCAGGACGGAGAATCGGACAAACGTGTCGATGCCTTTACATCCTTGACCTTCTCTCCGAGCACCTTTTTCACCCTTTCAACAAGAGTTTTTAGGCTCTCCTCCTGCTTCTTGTCACTCTCCGTCTTGAGATCCTCGGCAGCATCACTTCGATTCACCGATTTGAAATCATGATCCTTGTATTTGAATAAGCCCGGAATCACTATCTCGTCAATTTCGTCATCCATTATCAGAACTTCGATATCCTTGCCCTTATACATTTCAAGCAGAGGCGAATTACGAAGAATCGATTCGTTATCCCCCGTTATGTAGTAAATGGCTTTCTGATCAGGCTGCATTCGCGAGACATATTCGGCCAGCGAAACCATCTTCTCAGATTTCGTTGATTTAAAACGCACAAGCTCGAACAATGTATCACGGTTTTCAAAATCCTGATACAAGCCTTCTTTCAAGGGGCGGCCGTATTCTGCGTAAAACGCCAGATATTTTTCTTCGTCTTTTGCCAGATCACTGAACTCCGAGAGAACCTTCTTTACGGAATTCGTGCGGATTTTATTGAGAATTTTATTTTGCTGCAGAATCTCTCTGGATACATTCAGAGGAAGATCCTCAG
>JAEWVL010000351.1 GCA_023396665.1 Spirochaetota bacterium | reverse complement strand
ACCCCAAAGCATTAAACGCAAAAACAAACGTAAAAAACAACGCAAAAGTGAGTAATTCTTTCATACCATAATCAAAAACTTTCTTAAAAAAGAAAAGCGCCGCAAAAACCGGGAAAAAGACACCATTAAAATAAATCAACTCTCTGTAACGCAGAGGGTCATATAAGGGCAAAATCATCGATGCTCCCGTTATAAAAAGAAGCCCGGAAAGTAATCGAGCAGACAGGTAAATAAACGCGAGAAAATCATCATACTTCATTTGTGAAGCCCATTCATTATTTGCATTCACACTGAAAAAACGCATCAATAATACCGGCGACAGAAAAAAAGCGGCACCAATCACGCTGTAAAAGAGGCCGGTAACAAGTGCAATCAATTGTTGAACATTTGTGGCACGGGTTCGGGTTGCAGCCATATCACTCTCTAACTTATTAAAAATCATACAAGGGAAACACTGAATACTTATTTACGACACTCCCGTATGGTATTTACCAGCAGCTTATGAGAAAACACCATTTCTCACACAATCTTCGATATCCATGGTAAGCGCACGTTGGCAGTATCATTCCGTCATAAACGACATATTAATATCTTATGCGGTACAGACTTATCAAGCGATTTTTATGTAATTACAAATCTTCGCGTATGTTATAAATTCCGCCCTTAACGTCAATTACAATATTGCGTAACATATCATTATTATATCCCTTATCAAAAGACAAGGCCACTTGTTCAGTAACAGTCGGCAAACCACATGAAACAGGATAGGTACTATTAACAGACAAAAAGGCACAATCGTGCAAATTCAGAGTTATTGACCTGAAAACTGCGGATGACCCTGCACTTTGTGATGAATATCCCCCCATCTTCTCCCGCCCGTTAAGCGGTGCGGTCCAGGGATAGAGCGTGGCAGCGGCTGCACTATATTCTGCAGACGATCCGTTCAGGAGCAATTGTTCCCCGAAAGTATCCGTTAATCCGTAAGCCAATTGCAAAGATCTTTGTACCCGTCTCTTTGATAATGCATGAAAAAATGAGGACAGGTACCGGGATGAATACAGAGCTTTATCAGGATATCTGACTGAAAACAATATGTTTTGCATCTGTGGTTCAAAGAATTTTCGCATTAAATGCCGAAACTCAACAAGAGTGCCGGAAATTGCGTAAAACCATAAAACGACAGACGAGTATAAAGAACTCGAAACCATTGACCATTGAAAATCTTCAAAGTTTTCGGAAATATACTTATTGAGGTGTATTGCTGAAAAAAGCGATGGTTTAACAATAAGACAACTGCGGGGAGCTATGTTGGTTAATTCTCCCGATACAAGCATCATGGAGAGACTTTCCCTGTCGAGTACGGGTAGTTTTTTCATCATCAAGCGATTTTCCGGTACAGCTCCAAAGCCATTTGCAACCAAAAAAGAACACTGCCCCCGTTGCAGATTCTGTTTCACGAACAAATCGAAGTACTTTTTTTCCTTACCAGATTCATGAATATAATACAACGAATCGGACAAACCGGAGATAGCGTGTGCATTTTCATCATCACAGTTAAATTCGATGATGATATAATCAAAACGGGAATAATAAAACTGAATGAGTGAGTTGATACATCCATCGAAATTTTCTTTGCGAATCGAATTCAGCGTTATCAATGAAATACGATCATCGACCGTAACAAGTGCCGCCTCGAAACGCGCCGGAGTAACGGGCAATTCCAACTGCGGAATATCGTCAGTAGCGGCACCCGGCTTAAAAAGGTGCAACAACAACGCAGGGGGTTTACCGCTCACATGAATAACGAGTACACGCTTGCCGGGAATACGCGAAAGTACAAACGCTGAAATAAAAGCGGTTTTTCCGGAACCAGCTTTTCCGGTAACAGAAACGATTTCGCATGAATGATGTTCACCGCTATAAAGCGCGGAATCTGCCGAAAAACGCAGCACATTGCAATATCCCCTGTACCAGATGAAATTGCTCATAAGCATTTCCGCAAAACGCGCGGCCGGTATTATTGCTATGTCACTTGCAAAATGTGCAATAAACTTGCTAAAAGCACCGCCCCCGTAAAATGGTCGGGCACCGAACCATGATCCGCTACCTACCGTTCTTTCCTTGCGTCCGGTAAACAGGCGTCCTCCGCCACGAACCAATATATAGCAGCAGCTCTTCCCCGCCTCGGGCAACAGAATCTCGCCTTCGGGAACATGATACATTTCGGCAGCAGAAAAAAAGAGCGCCTTGTCGTGGGATGAAAAAAACGGGAAAAAAGACAGATCCGGGAAAGAGGCTGTTGGGGTCATCAGTTGACTCTTTTTAGCAATTCAATCAGCTTTGTCTTACTGAATAATTCGATGGGACGTGTATTTGAATAATCAATCGCACTCTGTGTGAAATCACCTGTGGTGATTACCATTATCCGTTGTGCATTTTTCGGTTTCATCATATCATACAGATTTCGAAGCATCGTGTCGGTTACGGGCGTTGTGGTTCGGTAAATCCGGATAAGCCGGTATATTCGTTTCGTATTTCTGCGATTGTCTTCTTTTTCGGCCGCAAACACCTCGATTTCAGTATCCCGCAACATCTTGAATTCGTTGATTTCATAATTAAAACTTTCGATGAGCTTGCGGCAAATATGTTCGAAATTTGATACCGACGCGATCATAAAATCCTTTATTCTGTCATCCTGCCTGAGCTCAGCATTCTGACGCAACTTCTCCTCTACATCACGAAAGTTCTTTTTAACATCATATATTTTTTCCCATTCCTCAATAGCGGCTTGTATATCTCTCATACGCTCATGCGCACTGGCAAGCAGATATCGAAGATTGAGCTCAGTCTCACTCCCCTTCCTTGCTGTTTTCAACCCTCGTTCAAACTCAATTACTGCCCGAGGCAATTGTTCCATGTCGAGATAACAGGAACCTTTTGCGAGAAAACACTTGGTTTTGATATCGTCATTCTTTTGTGCTATCTCAAACTCTTTAATCGCCCATTCATGATCGTTCTCCGATCGCAGCGTTAGCCCGAGAAAATAATGCGCACGATAATTCGTATTGTCAATTTTGAGAGTATTTATGAAAGCCTGTTTTGCATCTTTCATATTGCCCGTGCGGTAATAAATCTGACCGAGATAAAAATAAATATCAGGGTTTTTATTGTTTATGGAAACCGCTTTCTTAAAATAATCCGCGGCCTTGTCAACAACACCGGCGGAAAAGAAGAGTATTCCGAGCTCATAGAAATTGCGATAATTTCCCGGATCCAGCTGAGTTAGCAGGAGATATTCCTTTTTGGCATCGTTTATCTTGTTCTGAGACTTATATATGGCTGCAAGTTTTTCACGTACATCCACTTCATTTACTTTTTCAGAAAAAACGGCACTCTTGAGCACCTGTTTATATTCAACTATCGCATAATGATAGTTTTTTTCGAGACTGAAGGCCTCTGCAAGAAGATAATGCGCATAGACGTTACGGTCATCCTTCGCAAGAACCTCTTCGAGCTTCTTAATCGCCAGCTTCGTCTGACCCTTTTTGATCATTTCTGCTATTTCGTCAAGTCGGCGGGGGAAAAAATAGGTCGAGAAAACGTACAATGAGAGAATTGTCACCGCGATCAAAACCAGGAATATTACAACATAAGTTACTATCATAACCGGGTACAAAAACCTCACTTTCGCGCTTTCGGCAACAACAACCTGCAAATGAACTTCATTGCATCACAGAGCGTTCTTCCCTGAGTTTCTTATTCAGTTCCATCAGCTCGTCTATTTTTCGCATATTCTCAATCCGCTCATTGTCGCTGAATTGAAAGACTAGTTCATTTGCCCTGATCGTTTCCTTGAGCTCATGAATTTCCATCGTTGAAAGCTCTACCGTTTTCTCGTACATTCGGATTATCTCTTCTGCATTGGCGATTTCGCGATCAGAGAGCTTCATTATATTCTCGTAAGATTTGACCATTTTTCTTAG
>JAEWVL010000348.1 GCA_023396665.1 Spirochaetota bacterium | reverse complement strand
CCATTACTGGTTTAGCGGTAAACGTCTGCTTGAGACGCCGCTTCAGACGGTACTGAAAAATAAAGATCTGGATTTTCCTTATTGTGTTTGTTGGGCGAATGAGAATTGGACTCGAAAATGGGACGGTAAAGACGATCATATCCTTATCGCGCAGGACCAAACATTAGATTCAGATAATGCTTTTATCGATCATCTTTTTGAGTATTTCGAAGATAAGCGATACATCAGAGTAAACAACAAACCATTTGTGATAGTCTATAAAATCGAATTACTGAAAAATCCCGCAAAAACCATAGCACATTGGAAAGAAAGGGCCATCGGGATGGGTTTTGATGGCCTTTATGTGGGGGTTGTGGACTATCTTAAAACGAAAAAACCTCGCGATTATGCTGCGGATGTGTTGATTGAGTTTCCGCCGCATAAATTTTTTGATCCGAGAAAATCAATTAATGATTCAATAATGTTTTATGAAAGCGGATTCAATGGAAAATGTTATGATTACAGCAGAATTGTCGCGAATTCCATATCGCGAAGATATGATGATGTAAATGTGTTCCGCACAGTGATGCCTTCCTGGGATAATACCGCAAGAAGACAAAATTCCGCTTTTATCTTTGAAAATAATGATCCCGCTTTGTTCGAATTCTGGTTCTCGGAAATCGTGCGGCTGACCCGCCTGTCACAGAAACCGGAAACACAATTTGTTTTTGTCAATGCATGGAACGAATGGGGTGAAGGCTGTCACCTTGAGCCTGATGAAAAATACGGGTACAGCTTTTTGCAATCGATCAAGAATGTTTTGTCTAATGAGTATTCAGTTGATTGTTTGAACGCTATTTACAGCAATTCGTTGTCAGAATTTTATAAGCTTGATGCGGTATCGCTTAAAAAACTCAATGATGCATATTATAAATCAATCGTTGCTTTGAGCCGGGAGCTTAATGATGTAAACGATAAATTGGATGAGATTACAAAAAGAAAGAAAAGACTGGAGTCGAGTTACATCTATTCGTTTTTATATATTTCTGCTAATAAACTCAGGTCGATACTCGCCTTTTTGCTGCCGAAACCGGTCAAAAGACTATTGAAGAAAAAGATTCTGAAAATAAAAAAATAATGAAATCAAAAACAGTTACTATCGTTATTCCGGTTTACAATCACGAGTCTTTTTTAGAACGCTGTATAGAATCCGCTGTTTCGCAGACCTATGATGATCTGGAGATAATCATTATTGATGACGGTTCAACCGATAATTCGGTCCGGGTTATCGAGAGGATTATCGAGGGTAAAAAAAACATACTATTCGAAAGCCAGTCGAATAAGGGTGCTCATTATACGATAAACCGTGCTATAGCAATGAGCAGCGGGCGTTATATAAATATTATTAATTCAGATGATTATATGTCTGAACGAAGAATCGAACGATTAATTGACATCGCAATGAAAGACAATATACGCTTCATTTTTACCAGAGTTGGATACGTAGATGATAAAAACAGGGATATTACGTTTAACGATCCCTTTTGTTATGAATTGTTTCAAAAGCAATCAGATATAGCGAAATTTCCCACTGTCGGCTATTCGCTTCTCATGTCGAATGTCAGTATCTCTACGGGTAACATGTTTTTTGAAAAGCGGCTGTATGACGATGTCGGTGGTTTCAGAGATTATAAATATGTGCATGATTGGGATTTTATTCTCCGTTGTTTGCTGCACACAGAGCCGTTTTATCTTGATGAATCGCACTATTTTTACAGAATTCATGACAGGAATTCTTTCAAGTCATTGCAGAGTGTTGCAAAATTCGAAGGCCCGGAAATTCTTAAAAAATACTTTGCTCTGTCGAAATATTTTCCCGTAAAAAACAGTATCGCTCCAACCAGGGCGAATTGGCCTTTCTTTTTTGAGTACTTCATTAAAAAAAACAAGCGATGGGACTATTACTGTAAGTAAAACATCCGAATCGTAATCGCTTTTGAATTTCAGTAATCATCATATCATATTTCTGATTGCTGATATTTTGAAAGCAGCAGCAAAGCAGACTCAAGGTGATCGGTGCGATGATGCATTGAGTCGGTCTGTTATATTTACTTTAACAAAATCATGAAATGAGTTGATTATTCAAGTTAATGATTAACACTGAAGTAAGTACTAATGATTATATGACAAGGCGTCTTTATGAATAGATTAATGATATTTGCACATTACAACCGTCATAACGATCTTGCGGATTATGTCATTTATATCCTCAAAAAGCTTCAGCCGTATTATAGTAAGATCATTCTGGTATCCAATAGCTTTCTTGGTGCCGTTAATTATAATAAACTGTCAGAATATTGTAGCATCGTAAAGCAACGTGAGAATAAAGGCTATAGTTTCGGGGCCTGGAAAGAAGCGATAATCGAAGAAGGCTGGAATAGTATTGTCAAATATGATACGCTTACGTTGATGAATGATTCATGTATCGGACCCTTGTTTGATGTATCAGATATCTTTCAAAAGATGCAGAAAGAGGGTGTTGATTTCTGGGGTATATCTTGCAAAAACAGTTATTCGGGAGGGCTTTTGAACACGAAAAGTGTTCAGCTTGAATATATCAGACCCCACTTTATTTCGTTTAATTCAAAAATAACCAATAGCAATGAATTTCAGAATTTCTGGAAAACCGTAAAATCAGAAAATACCAGTGTTAGCACTGACCATAGATATAAAGCAGAATTAACAAGCCATCTTTGCAGGTCGGGTTATACATATAATGTATATACTGAATCCGGTAAAAACAAAGATCTGATTCCGGATAAACCTGTTATGGAAATTAAATCAGGCTTATCTTTCATAAAAATCAAATCGATACTGGAATTTCCGGATATAATCTTTCTCTTGAATATGATCAATCGGAGTTCTGATTACCCCGTCAAGCTGCTGATCGATTATATATATCAGAATTATCCTTCGAAAATACCGCAAATATGCGGAAGAAAATTGATAGAAAATAAGTCGGGTTATAATGCAGAAAATCTTAAAACTGCCGTTCATATTCATTGTTTTTTTATTGATGTGATGCATGTCTATATCAATTTCCTTAACAAAGTAAATGCAAACTACGATTTGTATATTACTGTGCCGACAAAAGAGATATCTGATGAAGTAAATGCCGTTCTTGCATCTGTAAATCTGTCTGCCAATAAAGTTGAGATAATCGAAACCAAAAACATCGGAAGGGACTTGTATCCCTGGTTGAGTTTGAGCGATACTCTCTCTAAATATGATGTTGTGGGCCATTTTCATACAAAAAAATCTCCGCACAAATATGACTTCAAGGGAGAATCATGGCTTTATGACAACCTGGACTCGCTTATCGGAAATTATGAGTCAATTATGAGCGCATTTGAATCAGATAGCAGTTTAGGCATCGTGATACCTGATGTACCTTATTATTTCCAGTTTATATCAAGGTACCATGTGTTTAACAAGAAAAACAGAAAAATGTGTACAAATCTCTGGAACAGAATGTCTGAAAAAAATGAAATGAAGAACATAAATTTTGATGAAATCAGAACTCCGCTGATGTCCTATGGAACAATGTTCTGGTACCGGCCGCAGGCTTTGAAACCTCTGTTTGATCTGTCATTGAAAAGGGATGATTTTTCACCGGAGCCATTGCCCATAGATGGAACAATTGCTCATGCCATAGAACGGCTTCCGGTTTACATTGCCTGGAGCAAAGGTTATGATTTCAAAATTTGTAACAATGCAAACCGTGTGATTAGCGGATTCGAATATAAAGATTTCAGCACCTTTCTTCTGCTTCGCTATAAGGGTTTCTTCGGTGTTTTTTCTGAGAGATTGGGAAAAATAATGAAAACGATTAAATGTAAAGTATTGTGATTGTTATCAATTCATTGATAAAGATTATCCGGTTTTACTTGTGTTTCTGTAATCCTTTAGGGCCTTTCTACCGGCCGCATATTTTATTATAATTCTGATTACTTCATCAGTAAATATGACGATCTTCCTGAAAAACGAATATTTTGTTCGTACGACAAGAAAAAGCGCCATAGCGATTGTTTTAAAAATATAGATAAGCTTTCTGTATCTGAAATGAGTTGTGATATCCGTAAAACAGATTTTGTAGGTGGACTCATACCAGCGTTTGTAGTATGCGCGGTAATTGTGATAATGAGAGTGATAGATTATTGAATCCTGAGCATAGTATTTTTTGTAGCCCTCTTTTATAATGAGCTGACTCCATGCTCGGTCCTCGGCCCAGGGGACGTCGGGGTATGGGAGTTTGTTCCAGACAGATTTTCTTATGCAGCATGAATTTGAATAGTATTCAATCAGCAGCAGTCTTTGCTGCTCAGGCAGATCGTCAATCGGGCCGAATATTTTTTCCGAGACAAGTTTTGCCCTTCTTTCGATTTTATCAAATTTCTGCAATATGCGAAGCTGCTCGACAATCTGTGTGTTTTCGTAGGGCAGGTGCGGGCCGAAGGTTCCCGCGATTTCTGAATCTTCGATCATCGGCTTTACGAGATTCTGAAGCCAATAACTGTCAAAGGGCAGAGAGTCCTGAGTCAACAGGGCGACATACTCGCCTTTGGTTTTTGAGATACCGAAGTTTCTTGTCCGGCCGTGATGAAAGTCCTTCTTCTCAATGCAGTACAGGTGAATATTTTTGTTCTTTTTTTTGTGTGCTTTGATGATCGGGATTGTTGTATCAGTAGAACCCGAGTCCACAATGACTATTTCAGGTGAGATACTCTGATTTTCGATCGAAGTAAGTACCGTTTCAAAAAAATCACCGGCATTGTAAGTTGGAATAACAACCGATACGCTTGTTTTGATAAAATCGGCGCCTGCAACTGCAGTCGTAAGTTCGGCTTTATGTCTTGAAACATCATGCGTATATGGCAGAATAAGCAGAGTGTCGGCCTGAATGCTGCCGTTGATAAAGATCTGATAACTGCCGACGCTGATTGTGGATGTTTTCAGTTCCAGTTGGTTCTCAAACTCAAAAACATACTCTTTCAATGTGGACTTAAGAACAAGTTTACACTTTGAAGAAAAGGTAAACAGAATAATGCTGGTTTGAATTGTTACGTTGTTCATTGTTATAGGGCTCACAATTGTATCGAGTTGGACTGACGCTTCACAGTTCGGTAAGAGGTGAACACATGACTGTGGGGTAAATATCCCCTGTCGGTGAAAAAATCAGGATGAACTCATAATACCAGACACTGTGATTTAAGTAGACAATACTTGATTTTTGGAAGTTAAATAACAAGTCAAAAAATCTGAGAGATAAAATTGTCAGAAGATATGCATCATTTCTCACAATAATGATTTATTCGTAAGCGTCTGTGTTATACATCCACAACCAAGGTTATTTGACTTCTTTTACGATTTTGATTATTGCTAAAAAAAATAAATGACAATTTTTGTTATTCAATAACTAATGCGGCATAGCCTTCAAAGAATAATGTCTCATAACCGGTATACCCATGAAACGAGTACTAACCTACGGAACCTACGACCTTCTCCACTACGGACACATACGTCTTTTGCAGCGAAGCCGTGCGCTCGGTGATTATCTCATCGTCGCGCTGTCCACCGACGAGTTCAACGAATCAAAAGGCAAGAAAGCCTATCATAACTACGAGACGCGCAAGCTCATGCTCGAATCGGTCCGTTACGTCGATCTCGTCATTCCCGAAAACTGCTGGGAGCAGAAGATCGACGACATAAAAAAATACGAGGTAGACATCGTCGTCATGGGCGATGACTGGTCGGGCAGCGATCGCTTCTCATATCTGAAAGACCACTGCGAGCTGGTCTATCTGCCCAGAACCGAAGGCATATCGACCTCCGATATAAAAAAAGATTTGAAACTGAAAGAACCGGGCGAAGCGACGAATCTGCCCTGAGCTTCCGGTGGGATTCAGGCAAATAGATATAGATTTATTATTGCGGGGGGATAGACGTAACAGGGTTTATCTCGAATAACAGAATTAATCATATCATAGATCAAGGTACAAATTTTGAAAAAAGAACGGATAAAACTTTTGCTGTCGCGCTTCGGTCTTTTCGGGCCGCTCAAGTTTCTGCTGAAAGGCTTTCTTAAGAAAAGAAAGGAGCGCAATTTCCATAAGCATTGCAATGAGCTTATGATAGCACTGGACGATGCCTTTCGTGACGGCAAAATGGAGTATTTTCTTGTCTTCGGAACCCTGCTCGGCGCGGTGCGCGAGAAGGGCTTCATCAAACACGATAACGACATCGACATCGGCGTATTCGAACAAAAAAGTTACGAGCCCCTGTTTGCCGCTTTGCTCGGAAGAGGGTTTCGCTATCACTACACCATTACCGACAGTGCTGACAGGGAACTGCTGATTAAATTTTCATACAAAGGTGTCGTCGTTGACGTTTTTATCCATTTCAGAGGCGCGTTTTCGGTCGACTGCTTTGACCATGTCACGAAAGACCGCAAACGCAGCATGCTGGCCGAAATCGCCGAAGAGGGCGGAATGACGCTCTACATCAACCGCTTCAGCCCTTTCGCGCTTGCGGAGCTTGATTTTCTCGGCAGAAAAGTGAAGGTGCCTTCAGATTGCGCCCTGTATCTTCGCGAGGCCTACGGCGAAACATACATGACGCCCTCGAGCGGCTGGACCTACACCGACAGGAGCATTCGCTCGAAATACGAACTTCGCGGTCTCTACAGGGATTCCCATGTTTAAAAAAGCCCGTTTTCTGATACTGCTCGCCGGCATCATACCGTCGCTTGTGTCAATATTCGTTCCGAAAAAGCGCAATCGCATCGTTTTTAATTCGACGCTGAATACCAATTACAATTTCAATTCTAAATATCTGTTCGAGTATTTTCTTAAAGAACATCCTGAGTGCGAGGCGCTCTTTGTCATGAATGACGCACAGCAGAGAAAAAAGCTGAATGCCGAAATCGGTTCTTATTTTATCGATACGACGACATTGGGGGGAATGTTCAGGGCGCTTCGTGCGGCATGCTGGGTATGCTCAACCCTTGAGACACCGGTCGGCGGAGCCTTTCAGCGGCATGCGCGATTCGTGATTCATCTCGGGCACGGCACTCCGCTGAAAAATATCGGTTATCTTGAAAAAAATTTCAGCATTGTCAAGAGCCTGTACTATAAAATCGTTACGACGAATTTCTCCGCAGTGTTGTCCACCTCGGACGATTTTGTTCCCGTGATGATGCGCTTCATGCGTGTCGGCAGGGAGAGAATCTTGGTGAACGGGCAGCCCAGAAACGATTTTTTCTTTGCAAAAAGAAAAACAGAAGCTCCGGCCTTTCTGAGTCAGAAAGCGAAGCGCCATGTTCTTTACGCGCCGACATGGCGGCCTTATGCCGATACCCTTGTTTTCCCCTTCGATGATTTTGATGTTAAGAAACTGGCGTTGTGGTTAAAGAAAACAAACACAGTAATCTATTTGCGGCTGCATCCCTATCACGAAAAGAAACTGAATGCCGCTCTGCTGAGCTGTGAAAATATTAAGCTGCTCGGTTCTTCTGTCGTCGGAGATATTACACAATACCTTCCCGATTTTGATCTGCTGATAACCGACTATTCGAGCATCTTCATCGATTTTCTTTTATGCCAAAAGCCTCTCATGTTTTTCGATTATGATCTTGAACGCTACGAGACTGAAATCGGATTTACCGTCGACTACAAGAGTCATACGCCCGGGCCGCATCCCCGAACGATGGCTGAGGCTTTGAAAGAAATGGAACGCCTGCTCACTGACGAAAAATATTACTTTAAAGAGCGAAAAGCCGTTTCAAAAAAATTCAACAGCGTGCAAAAACCGAGCTGCGCCTCTCTCGCCGAACTTATATTGTCCCGAATGTAAAATCGGAGGGCACGAAGTATCCCCCCCTCTTACTTCTGCTTTGAAAGATATGCCGGCCGCACACGGGAAGGGTTCTTCCAGTGATCGATGATGCCTTCGTAGAAAGGATCATCGATCACAGCGTCCCGAAATCGCTCCCAGACGTCCTCGCGAAGCAGTGTATACGAAGGGCTCAGTTCGAAAATCGCCTCCGACTCGCCCGTGATTGAACGGATCTGCCAGGGGCTGATCATCCAGGCGATGCGCCAGGTGCGTTTGCGATCAAAGCGGGCTTCGGGTGACCAGGGCAGTACATCCGCCCGCAGCGCGTAGTCCATCGTTTCGGCAAGGCTCTTGTGTGCTACAAAAAGATCAACTTCTGCGGGCGAGACAAGTGTTGCGACTTTAGCCGACACTTGTCTGTAAAGGGCATAGGGCGGATCTATCTTTTTTGATAAATACGATCTGCCCGCAGCAAAGAATAGGGTGACAGAACACAAAAAGAACAATGCCGGGGCTAAGCAGTAGCGAAGTGTAAGCGATGTTGTATGATTATGCATTTGCCCGGTCATAGGCAGGTACAGCCGCCGAATATAGGGATGCCGAAAAACCGTATGCAAAAGCAGGGTAAGGGCGAGCGGGGCGGCCGCTGTACTTTGCAGAAAAAAACGCAGGCCTATGCCGTCGGCTGTATAATCAAAGAATGGAAACAGCAGCAGCATGTTGGTACAGAAAAAAGCGACCAGAATTTTCTCACGGGATGCGAACAGTTCCCTTATTGAAGAGCGAACAGCCGCTCCCAGTAGTGGTTCGTTCTTCGTGCTCGTTTTCTGTTGCGGAAGTGAAGCAGATGCAAGGGCGTATTTGCCGCTGTAATAAAGCGCGATCGCGATTATGAGCGGAATAATGCCGTGAATTTCGACAAGCCACAAGGGGTCATTGCCCTGTATTCCGATAGTTTCGGCAAAATGCAGCGGCGCGTATGAAGCTTGCGTCCTGAGTGTTGTCGTAATGCGTTCCAGGTCGAAGAGATTAAGCATGCCGGGCATACAAAGTGTGGCAAGACATATGACTGAAAGGAAAGAGATTGCAAGCGCAAACAGCGTTTTGATGCGAAGCGACAAAAGAAGCAGAAAAGCCGCACTCGCCAGCAGCATACCGGCTCCGATTCTGTGAGTTATTGCCGTCACAAGAAAAAAGAAGAGCGCCGCTGCGGGTGTGCCGCGCAATACGAAGGCGAGTGTTGTCATCATTGCTGCAAGGGCAAGAGAGTTTTTGGGAAACTGAAGCAGTACATACAGCTGCGTGGGTGATGCGAGCAGAAAAAAAACAGCAGCCGCTGCACAGGCAGGCGCTTCGAATTGCCCGCCCGTGTTACTATCCCCGGGAGTATACCTTCCGTTTTGCGCGAATGAGTTTTTCGAAAACAGCGAGTACACGGCGAAATAAAGAGCCATGACGCGAAGCGCGCCGATAAGTGCCAGCGAAACCTTGTAGGCTGATATGTCCGATGAGATGCAAAGCCGGAGAGCGGCCATAAAAGGGTACACCGGAGAAAGATCCCGATAGTGCAGCCGTCCCGTTTCAATGAGAGAGCGCACCTGAATTATGTAAACGTAGGCGTCAGAACCCTGAAGCTCAGATGAGGCAAAGAGATACGAGGCATACAGTGCAAAGGCTCCGATTCCGCTTGTCAGAAGGGCAATGAGAAAAGGGCCGTTTGCAGCGGGTAATCTTCTCATGAAAAATCAGTCTTCGTGCCTGTTATCGGTGTCCTCGCTGTCCGTTTCGGGCGGGTCGAATGAAGCGGGCGGCACAGCGGGATCAGAAGCAGCGCTTGATTTTTTTGCGCTTCGCCGTTTTCCAGAAGGGGCCTTGCTCTGTACAGAGGCCGCGTAATGCGCAAATGAACTGTCTGTAATATCCGCACTGTCGCTTATTTTACTTTCTGGCAGATCGTAGAGCACTCGCCCGTAATTCTCGCTCACCAGCTCTTCGATCAGTATATTCGACTGGCCCGCTTTTTTTGCGTGTGCGCCGCCTTTGGCGGTTTCTGAATTGCCGGCTCTTGAGTCGGCCTGTGTGCGCAGTGTAAGCCTGTATATTTCGTTTTTTCTGACAATCGAATCGTTCTCGCGCTCGAAGCGGTGGTTGCGCTCTTCGATGAGCCAGCTGAACCCGGATGCTTCGGCGGTGTAGGCTTCAATAAACAGAAATTCGTCGCTTAGCCGGGTACGAAAGTAAATCGCATCGAATATGTTCTGAACAAAACGAAGATCCATATAATTGTAAAAGATGGTGGCTCCGCAGCCGAAGGGTACCGTGCGCTTCGAGTCGGGAAAGATGTCGAGTGAATGGCGATGGCGTTCCGTTATGAGGCAACCGCAGTGAAGTGCCGTCCAGTAAAGCGCGTTCGAAAGCTGACAAAGCCCGCCCCCTGTTGCGGCGCGAAGATTTCCGTTTACAATGCTCATTCCCTTCCGGTAGCCCTTCAGTGACGAGGTGGAGCCGACAATACGCCAGAATGAAAAAGTCTCGCCCTTGCGAACAAGGGTGCCGTCTGTTTTCGCGCAGGCGATCTTGAGATTGTCGACCTTGTAGCGTTGCAGTGTGTACCAGGGCTCGGGGTAATTGCGGTACAGGTGCGCCTTGTGCGAAAAAAGAAGAAAAGGATAATCCTTCGCATTGCCCTTTTCCCGCGCGAAAAGCGTATGCGACTGCCTGTCCTTTATCCGGCGCTGCGTGGAAAGAAAAGCCGCGCGCAGCGAAAGCGGCAGCATCCGCCGCAATCTGATCAATTGTTCATTCATCAAAAACTGTGTACCAGTTCCCTGAAACTTTTTCCTGCATGCATCGCCGTCGCATCGACGCTGATTGTGTCTGAGAAAATGGTGACAACTTCAGATTCATCGATCTGACTGTAGGGGCTTTCAGAACGAAGCGACATCAGTTTCTTTCCGAATATCTTGATCGATGCCGTGTCTTTGTCAAGCGCGTCAATCAGCCAGTTGCCGTCATAGATCATTGTCGCGCTGGTGTCGTCACTGAGAATATCGTAATATATGACAAACGAGTTGTTCGAACGAAGGCAGACGGTGGTGCTTCCCGTATCATCATTGTTCTGAATAGAGCGGTCGATAATACCTTCAAGAACGCTTCCCGACACCTTTGAAAGCAGAGCCGCGGAGCGTTTCTCGATGCCGCCGGTCTCGATGCGGATGAAAGCGTTCTGGCCGAGAAAAAGAAGTTCACTGATGACAAGATCCTTGTATTTTTCACCCGCATACACTTCGTCGATTGTAAAAACGAGTGAATCGGTTTCAAGCGGCGCTGAAAAAACAAGATCCTGAGAGCCCGATTCGTCCTTCAGCGAGAAACTCTCGCCTGAAGAAGCGCCCGAAACGCTCAGCTTCTTGATCCGGGCGTTTGCCGAGAAGTGTGATGCGGAGCGCTGATAACCGTTCCAGATTCTGATGCCCCTGAGTTTCTGTTTCTTGCCGAAATTGAAGGTGATCGTCTCGCCCTCTCCCGTCGTTGACGCGCCTTCAGCCCATCCGAACATGAGCGACGAATCAAAAAGATAATCGCCGTCATAGGCCTCGGAAGGGCTCAGTGTCGACGAGGCGCTCACTGTACCGCTGACAGAAAGCGGCGCCGCCAGTTTGAGTTCGCCGCCTTTTTCGTCGTAGAGTACAATCTCGCTCAGCGCTGAAGATCTGTTGCCTTCGCGTTTAACAAAGACCGTTCCCTCGTCGGTGTTTTCACTGTAATGCATATCGCCGGTGCCCGCAATGCGAATGTAAAAGTTAATCGCTTCGGTGTCAATTTTTACCGATGTACCGGTCTTGCCCTGTGCATAAAGCTGGCCGTTGATATATATGAACACCGTCTCTACCGGGCTGAAATCGCCCTTTGCGTTGTAGACCGCTATTTGCCCGATATGCTGTGCTTTCGCAAAACTTGCCATAACACCCTCGTCAGGGCCGGCGCCCGCCCGGGTAACCCAGTTTGTGTCCCTGTCGCCGTCAAAAAGATTAGCCGCCGATGAGCCTGATGCGGTCGAGGTTGCCGACAAGCCTTCGAGCTGCACTGCCGAGATGGCCTGTTCGGGGGCGCTTTGGGTATCGGCTGTCGTTTGCGGTGTTTCGCTTTTTTTACAGGCGACATGAAGCAGTAAAAAAAGCGCGAATAACAGGAGAGTGCTCTTCTTCATGTATTCCTCCTTTCGGGAAGCTGCAGCAATATATTTTTTATAAGATGATTTAAGGGGATAATAACAAATAGTTATGTGATCAGGACGGTGATTTCAACACATTTTTGCTCATGCTTGCGTTTTCAGCGCTTTTTTGCTTTCGCGCGTATCGGTATCCCCCCCCTTCTTGCTGAAATCTTATGGGCGCAAAACCCGATAAAACGGCATCTGACATCATTCTGATAAAACAGACGCAGAAGCCATTCATCGAGCGGGCATTCGAATTTGAAGATATGCTTGATCTCGTACCCTCAATGGATATTCTGGTGTATACCGGAGAAGAGTTCGCCGCGTTGACCGCTGAGGGAGCGGTCGGATTCTGGAAGAGTGTAAAAGAGAGTCTTGTCCGGTTTCTATAGGGCTGAAACAAGCATGTAGACCAGAAAAGCGAAGACGAGTATCATCCACAGGCGGATAATGCCAAGCACAAGCATTTTGACAAAGTAAAATACGCGAAGCCGCCTTCCGGTGGCGGCACTGCAGCTGTCACGGCTGGTTTCGATCGACAGATTGGCGGCGAGAATGTCGTTCGCCCGATCCAGATCGGCCGCAGAGACGAATATTTCCTCGCATATTCCGGGAAAACCCATGATCTTCATGTACGAATTGGATTGTCTGCTTTTGCGAAGTACGCTGATGCCCGACTGTTCGAGCAGCGATTCGATCAGGTCTCCCTCATGGGTATTGCTTACTGTCGTCAGATATCTTTCCATGTGCCGCCGTCATTGATAAAATAATACTGTGAGCTTCCCGGTCAGTACGTACAGCCTGGCCGGAAATGCCGCAACGATTGCTGCAGCGTTCTGTTACCAGTCGCACTTTAGTATATACACTGTACATTGCAACACAAAGTTATTTTTCTGCGTGAACAACGAATTTGCAATATCGCAAAGAGCTGCGAGCCGTAAAGCAATGAAATCAAGCGAGGTCCGGGTTTGCCGGGAGCTTCGGGTTATGAAGATAAGTTTTTAGAGAATCCCGGGATGTCCTTATTGCGATTTCTCATACTTTTCGGGACACTTGTAGAGCAGTTTTTCAGCTATAAATATACCTCGTTTCCTGTCAAAATGACCCGAAACGGCGATCTGCTTTGCATGAAAAAACTGGGCGGGAAGGGGTCTGCAGTATTCGACATTGATGTGCTCAGCCTCCGCGTTTGACAGGGAAAACCGGGTGCAGCCCGCTTCAGCAGAACTCGACGGGGCGATGATGCCGATTAATTGCACCGTTTTGCCGCTTCTCGCCTCTGCGATCGAGACGTAGGGTGAGATGCGAAAATCGGCGCTGACAAAGGCTGTCATGAGCGCGGCAAGAGCGATTATGATAAACAGAATCGAGGATGCTGAGAGACTTTTTTTTTGCATAGAGGCTATAATTGTTTGGGCCGCGCGTTACGGGCATTCATAAATTTTATCAGAACGATGAACAGAAGCGTTGCCGTAACAATCGACAATCCAAGCGTGATACGCATTCCCGTTTCGAGATGAACTACTCCCTGCCGGTTGATGATGCTTTGCGGATGCAGGGTCGGATACAGCCGGGGGATAACAAACACAAAAAGCGGCATCAGCATGGCGGCGTATACG
>JAEWVL010000347.1 GCA_023396665.1 Spirochaetota bacterium | reverse complement strand
TGCTTTTCTCCATGTTGAAAATTACTGCACATTAATCTTCGCAACCCGAACCTCGAGTAAATCCCATGAAAACGAGGTGAACTCATTGCGGGCACTGATCATTCGAGCCATCCCTATTGCCGGTTTGAGCTGACTCGGCGCTTACTGAGAGAGCTCCTTCGTATCCGAAGCGGGGTCCGCGGCGCTTCGATCTTTATTTTCTATGAAGGTCATGCTTTTCACTATCTTCTCCATATCCGCACCGTCGTTTTCGCGCATAAAAGCGACAATGAAGAGCACTTCCTTACGCTGCTCGAGCGTCTCGCCGTAATTGTACACGTTCATCACCACGGTCTTTGTGCCGCCCGCAGAGGCTTTGACGATCTCGAATTTCAGAAGAACACCATTGCGTCCCCAAAATGATCCGTCCGCCCCGCTGCCCTGTGCCGTGCAATCCGCATATTCGGGACTGCTCAGGACTCTCGATATCATCGCCCGGCCGCCCATCTGTGTCGCGTCGAGAAGCGCCACATCCTCACGGGCGTCAGTCAGCGTTATCAGCAGAATCTGCCTTTCGTCATCAGAAACGATCTGTACCTGATCTGTTCCCGGCTTAGCCTGCGGATTCGACGAATAGGACCAGGCCGAAGGTATCTCGACACTGAAGCGCTTAAAGCTGACACGCTTCGCGACTTCATCGGCCGCTTCGTTTTTCGCTATTTTTTCGACACGCTTTTTTTCTGTCGCAGATGTTTCATCTTTTCGCTCATCCGCATATGCGATGAGCGAAATCAGACACAGAAAGCCGACCAAAAGCGGCCGCAGACCGGTTTTTGTCATAATAGTATCCCCGTTGTCAGATATTGCGCTTCAGGGGCTTGCAACTCCCGATTAATAAGCCCTGTCTGTGCAAACTTCAAATAATATCATATAAAAACGAAGCAAAGTCCACTCCGTTTCCGATTTAGCGGAGGGCTCAGTCATTCGCTATAAGCCAACTTTATGGTAAACGGCAATTTTCGAAAGCGGAGGGGGGGATACCCCCCCGTGGCACAACAAGAGCAGATTTCTTAATGAGTGCCGCCGCTCATGATCGCCTCAATCTGCATCCGGCTCGATGCGTGCGGCCTGCTCCGCCTGAATCTGCGGATAGGCGGAGAGCAGCGCCGCAAGATCTTTCTTTTTCTTTCTGCTGAAATAATTACTTGTAATAGCAAACACCGTCGATGAAAGGGCGAGCACACCTATAAGGTTGGGAATAGCCATAAGGCCGTTGAGCGTGTCTGAGATGTCCCATGCCAGATGCAGATTCATTGTGGCGCCAACCACGATAAAACAGATGAAAAGCACCTTGTAGATGATCGTTGCCCCTGTTCCGAAAAGATATTCCATCGCCTTTTCTCCGTAAAATGACCAGCCGAGTACCGTCGAGAATGCGAAGAGCAACACAGCGAGCGAAACGAATTTCCCGGCAAAAGAGCCGAAACCGTGTGAAAAGGCCGCGCTTACAAGCGGTACGCCGGTAATAAGCGAACCGCCGGCATCAAGCGAACCCGCAACGCCGGTCGAAAGAACCGCAAAGGCGGTCAGCGTACACACGATAATCGTGTCAAAGAAGACCTCAAAGATTCCCCACATACCCTGTATGACAGGCTCTTTCACATCGGACGCCGAGTGCACCATAACAGAAGAACCGAGACCCGCCTCATTTGAGAAAACTCCGCGTTTGAATCCCATAGTGATAGCCTGTTTCAGTGCCGATCCCGCGAAACCGCCGGCCGCAGCCTCAAAACCGAAAGCTCCCGCAAAGATGCCGCCGAACACATGGGGCAGCTGATGAATATTAACCACGAGTATAACGATCGCACCGACAACATAGGCGAAAGCCATAAAGGGAACGATCATCTCGGCAACGGTACCGATTCGTTTTATACCGCCGATAATGACCAGCGAGGCGAGAATCGCAACCGTAAGACCCGTTGCGAGATGTGGAATGCCGAATGCGTCTTTCATCGCTCCGGCTATCGAATTGACCTGAGTCATATTACCGATACCGAAAGACGCAAGCACACAAAAGACCGAAAAAAGAGCCGCCAGAGGCCCTGCCAGGCGGTGCAACCGCTTCGATTTGTGCAGTCCTTCCTTGAGATAGTACATGGCGCCGCCTGTCCACTCGCCTTTTATATTGCGTTTGCGATAGTATATGCCAAGCACGTTTTCAGAGTAGTTAGTCATCATACCGAAAAAAGCCGAGACCCACATCCAGAAAACCGCACCCGGTCCGCCGATAGTAATCGCGGTCGCGACACCGGCGATATTTCCTGTACCGATTGTCGCCGCAAGCGCGGTCGATAAAGCCTGAAACTGCGATATCGCCTTTTTATCTTTCGTTGTGCGAACGCCGCTCTTTTTGAATATTGCCGCGAACGTTTTTGAGCTGACTTCTTTCGCGTTGGTCACCTGAAAAAAGCGTGTACGTATCGTCATGTATATGCCTGTACCGATGATGAGCGCCAGCATCGGCGGCCCCCACACCCATGCGTTAATCAGACCGTTAATTTCGCCGACCATTTGAACAAATGCATCCATCTAAAACCCCTTACTATATTTATTGTATATTTATTATGCAAATACTTTATAATACTTATTTGCATAAAAGCAATTTTATCAGCGGGCCGCTAAACTCGTTTACCCGAAAACCGAGGCGGCTATTTCGTCTCGCCGCTCACAAGATCGATCACGAGATCATTGTCCGCCGGTTCAAGATCTTTCCACAGACCCTCGATGAGCGGGCGGCGGTTGAAGGCGACAATCTTCGCCATAATGCCCGTCCCTTTCGTATCGAGAACATCGGCATTCAGGGGTGCTCGCTCATCGCCGATATAGTGCGCAACGAAAGCTTCTGCGATCTGCGGCGAGAGCGCAGAAGCATCATCTTTACTGACACGCAATTTACCGAGTGTATCGCTTGCCATACCCGCGATTCCGTCCCGGACATATTGCCGCGCATAATCGCGAAAGCCCTCTTCGTGCAGCGAAGTACGCCCGATAAAATGCGATCGAATGTGCATACAGCCGGCCTCATCGATCTGCACCCATCGGTAAGGACAGGGATAGGTTGCAAGCGAACCCGTTTCAATATCGTAAAGCGCGTTACCTTCTGCGAAATTCGTCACGCTAATATCCTGCGCGTGAAAGTGCCCGGTAAAAGCGGCACGCACATGATAGGCCGCAAGCAGCCGCGAAATATCGCGGTAATCATCGACGACGTAATCGCCGTAAAAGCGTTTTTGCGTTGCGTAATGTTCCATAAATCCATGATGTGCGGCGGCGATTACCGCCTTGCCCTCTTTTTTTGAACGAATCAGCATCGATTCGATCCACGCGAGACGCCGTGCGCCGTACTCGCCCGAGACGCGGGGCCTGTTGTCGGCCTCGTTCGTGTCGTAGCGGCACGAATCGAGATTGAGCAGCCAAAGGCCGGGAAGTGGTTCGGCGACGTAGGCGAGCGAGTTCGGATCTCTCTCTATCGCCTCGCCGTAGCCGTAGGCATCGTAGATTGACGCAAACCGCTGCGGTGTTACGTTCTCCACTCTGTGCGTGTCGGCACCGTCATAGCGAAGGGCATGCGGATTGTTGATATCGTGATTGCCGGCGATGGTATACACGCTTATACCGGCCGCTTCGATCCGGGCGAGATAAGAGGCGAAAAGCTCATGACACTGCAGCTCGCCGTCTTTTGTGCTGTCGCCGGTAAACAAAACAAACTGCGGGTGACGCTCGACAATCTGAGCGACCGCCTCATCGAGTATCGCTTCGCTTTCGACGAGCAGCTTGCGATCATCGGCCAGATAGGCCTCGAAAGCCGCGCCCTTTGTGCCAAGCGTCGTATCATAAAGATGCACATCCGAAAGCACCATAAAAGTCGCGGGAACGTAGCCGATTTTCGATTCGTCGATGAGCCTGGCCACATCGGCATCGGTCTCAAATCTGAATTGCACAGCCTTCTTCTTACAGGCAGCGGGGGCAAAAAGCAGCACAAGAAGAAACGCTGCCGGGAGTATTCGGGCGAATAATCTTTTCATTATTATATCCTTTTTTTATCTGCGATAGTCGTTCATGAACGCGAGCAGTGCGGCGAGCATCTGGGTTTTCGGCATCGCACAGCCGGCAGCCGCGGCTTTTGCGAGGGGATTGCCGTACATGTATTCGATTTCCATCGTGCGGCCATTATCGTAATCGAGCTTCATGCTGGGCGCGTAGGGCGTCATCGAATCGGTGTATTCGAGCATCTTTTCGATCGATTCTTCGCCGATGGCAAAGCCGCAGGCTTCGGCGGCGGCGACGACCTCGCCCATCACATCGCGCACCAGCTGCCGGGATGCGGGCGTTTGCATGATACGCTTCGTGTCCGAATCGAGCACGACAGAAAGGCCGTTATAGGGAATATTCCACAGCAGTTTTCGCCATCGCGCCTCGCCGAGACTATCGGCCACAGTGGTCCGGATCGAGGCCCCGGAAAACTCGTCACAGAGCTGCTGTGTGACCGCCGTCGCCGCCGCATCGTATGCGCCCAGCGTGATATGCCCGAAATCGAGATGCTTCACCAGACCGGGTGCTGCCTTGTGCGAGCAGATAAAACACATCGCGCCGACGATCAGCGCCTCCGGAAAAAGCGCATGCAGCTCGTCCTCCATGCCCAGCCCGTTCTGCATGACACAAATAACACTTCCTTTTCGTACCAGAGGTTTGAGCAGATTCGCAAGCGCGCGATTCGAAGTTGTTTTGAGTGAGACGAGAATAACATCAGACTCCGGTATCGCGGAGCTGTTGTCGTAGACCTCGACCTTTTCGAGATATATATCACCTTTGACCGATTCGACGCGCAGTCCGTGCTGCCTGATATAATCATAATCGCTGCGCGCGAGAAATCGCAGCGTGTGGCCTGCCTGTGCGAGCCGCGCGCCGTAATAACCGCCGACGGCACCGCTGCCGATAACCGTATAGGAAAACATAGAGACCTCCGCCTGTTACTGTCCCCATTATTGAAAAAACGCTGCAATAGGGCAATACTTTTTATTGAAACGGAAAGAACTTGACGCAACAACGATATGCACAGAAGCCGGTTGCACTGTCACCTTTAGCCGCAATACGGGAGGTGATCAGCAAAACGCAGGAGGACACAATGAACAGGGCGGAAAAACTCGGTACCGAAAAGGTCGGCAGACTGCTGATCAGTTTTTCGGTACCGGCAATCATAGGCATGCTGGTACAGGCGCTGTATAACGTCGTTGACCGTATCTTTATCGGTAAAGGCGTCGGCCATCTCGCGCTTGCGGGGGCAACCGTCTGTTTTCCCTTTATGCTTGTGTTCATGGCCTTCGGCATGCTTGTAGGACTCGGCGGCAACTCGGCCGTTTCTATCGCCCTGGGTGAAAAACGCAAGGACTACGCCGAACACATCTTCGGTAACGCCTTCATGCTGCTATTTCTCAGCGGCATCGTGATTATGCTGCTCGGTCTTCTTTTTCTCGACCCCATGCTCGTGTTTTTCGGCGCGAGCGAAACGGTTCTTCCCTACGCACGCGCCTACATGCGCATCATTCTGTTCGGCTCCGTTTTCAACAGCATCGCTTTCGGATTGAACAATTTTATTCGCGGCGAAGGAAACCCGAAGATGGCCATGGCGACCATGCTCATCGGCGCGATCATCAATACGGTTCTTGATCCGCTGTTCATCTTCGGATTCAACATGGGCATCGAGGGCGCGGCGCTCGCCACCATCATCAGCCAGACCTTCAGCATGATCTGGGTACTGCACTATTTTGTCGGAAAAAACAGCCTTCTGGGCATTCACCTCAAAAATCTTGTGCCCGACAGGGCGGTCATCGTTCGCATCCTGCTGATCGGTTCGGCTCCCTTCGCCATGCAGCTTGCGGCGAGCGTCGTACACGCGACAATAAACAAACAGCTGCTGCATTACGGCGGCGACATAGCCATTTCCATAATGGGCGTCATCTTCAGCATCACGACGATCATTCTGATGCCGATTTTCGGCATCAACCAGGGAACCCAGCCGATAGTCGGCTATAACTACGGCGCGAAGCTCTATCATCGTGTACGCAAGGCGATGGGACTGGCCATTATCGCCGCTACGGCAATCTCGACGACGGGCTGGCTCGCCGCACAGTTTTTCACCGCACAGATCATATCGCTTTTTGACAAGGACGGGCTCCTTCTCGACAGCGGTATCGGCGCGATCCGGACCATGCTGCTGGCCTTCCCCTTCGTGGGTTTTCAGATTGTCACCTCGTCCTATTTTCAGGCGGTGGGAAAACCCCGCGAGTCGATGTTTCTCTCGCTTTCGCGGCAGGTTCTTTTTCTGATTCCCCTTTTGTATCTGCTGCCGCATTTTTTCTCACTAACTGGTGTTTTCGCGGCCGGGGCCGCCGCAGACTTTCTTGCAACGCTGGTAACGGCAATCATGTTCATCATTGAACTTCGGCATCTGAAAAACCGGCGGCAGACGCTCTCATAAAGGTCGAATGCTACAGAAAAAACTTTGTCGCTAAAAGATGCGTAATCCCCCCTTTTTTTGCGCTTCTGCACTTCATTGCGTTGACAAAAGCGCAAGATTCGCCCAGAATAGACGACCGGGGCACGATGCCGAATTCACTATTATGAACCGCCGTTTTATGGCGTTTTTTACGGGGGGATACGCGGTCGCCCCCGATGACGAAAGCAATAACGGCCGTATTTCAGACACCGTGAGTCTAATGAAAAAGTTTACTATACAAATATTTGCTGCAATAATCGCGATCGCCTGCGGCGCCGCGTTTATTGTGTATTCTTCGGCCGCATCGGCTGCGGCGACACCCCGTTTCGCGAAGATGAAGGCTGCCTACAATGCGGGCGATTTTAAAACCGCGCGCAGTCTCTATGGCGAAGTGATCAAACATGAAGTGCAGGCCGCCGACGAAGCGGCGCTCATCTATGCCGAACTGACACCGGACACGCAGGAGGCGCTCGCACTTCTGCAAAAGACCAAAAAAAAACGCCTGCCGCGGGCGCTCGCCGATCGCTGCAGTTTGCAGATATGCGACATACTCTACCTCAAGTCTGACTGGCAAGGGCTCAAGGCCGAGGCAAACGCCGGATACGCCTCGGCATCAGGCGCGGCCAAAGATGATTTTCTCTTTTACCTTTCAAAGGCGACTTTTTACCTGCAGCAGTACGACGAGTCGGCGGTCTATTCCGCCCGTCTGGAAGAACGCTACCGCTCGCACGAGCTCTACCCGGCAGTACGGCTGCAATCGCTATTTCTCGCGCAAAAGCGCGGCGTCGGATCGGCGAATTACGCCCTCGCGCTCAAAGAGACCTATTACGAACTGCAGGGAGGGGGCAGCGAAGTCTCCTGCCTGTATCTGCTCGCACGGCACTTCGAATACAAAAACGAACTGCAAAACGCCTATTCACTGTACAAAGACATCATCACAAAGTATCCGCGCTCGCCCGAGGCGCTTCTGGCGCAGAACAAGATCGACGATCTGGCGTCACGGCGAATCAGCTACAAGGCGAATGTTCTGCAAACGATCAAATCCGAACCCGATTCGGTGATTCAGTCACTTCGCCCCTTCGAAAACACCGCGACAAAAAACGACGGCAGCTACTATGCGCTTTCTATCGGCCCCTTCTACAATCTTGAAGCCGCTAAAAAGCTCAAGGCCGATCTTGTACGCGATTTCGACAATGTCATCATAATCAAGGGCGATCGCCGTTTCAGCATCTATATCGGACGCGAGAGCTCTTCCGAACAGTGCATGACCCTGAAAATACGTCTGGCCGAAGAGTTCGGCTACAACGGCGACATCATACACGTCGGTGAGAACGACGAAGCCACCTATATCCACAGCGAGTAAACGATGGAAGAAAAGACAACCCCTATGCTGCGCCAGTACCTCGACATCAAGGCGAATCATAAAGACGACATTCTCTTTTTCAGACTGGGCGATTTCTACGAAATGTTTTTCGATGACGCGATCAAGGCATCGCGCGCGCTCGACATCGCCCTCACCAAGCGTCACGACATGCCGATGTGCGGAGTTCCTTTCCATGCCGCCGAAAGCTACATCGCGCGCCTCGTCAAGGCTGGTTACCGTATCGCGATCTGTGAACAGACCGAGTCGGTTCCCTCGGAGGGAAAAATCGTCAAACGCGAAGTGGTTCGCGTCGTTACCCCGGGCACCGTGGTCGAGTCGAACATACTTCAGGGAGACGACAATAATTTTCTCGGCTCGATTGTCGTCTTCGACGATGCTATCGGCTGCGCATTTCTCGACATCTCGACCGGCGACCTTTTCGCCGCTGAAGTCGATAAGACCGAAGAGGAGCTTCTTTCGCTGATCGCACGCTACCGCCCGAGGGAGCTCATCTTTCGCTCACTCGAGAAAAAGGGCGACAGCCGCCTTCGCGACACGCTCGAGAACACGCGTATCCCCCTTGCGGCCATCAACGAGTGGCTCTACGACGAAAGCTATCTCGAGAAAAACATCTGCGCCCTCTACGAAATCGCCAGTGCGGCGCCGATCGGTCTTGACAGCGAGGCGCTTCTTTTCGCATGCGGCTCGGTACTCGAATACGCCGCCGACACCCACAAGAAACGGGCCGATTTCATACGCTATCCCCGCATCATAAACCGAAACGACATTCTGGTGCTCGGCAGTGCAGCATGCTCCAATCTCGAAATCGTCACCGGCGCCGACGGCACGAAACGCGGCAGCCTCTTCGAGACGCTGAATAAAACCGTAACAGCCATGGGGCGCCGTCTGCTTGAAAGCACCCTTCTCGAGCCGCTCACCGACGCCGCCGCCGTCGAAGCGCGTCTTGACTGCGTCGAATGGTTTGTCGATTCGCGCGAGGCGGCTGAAGAGG
>JAEWVL010000308.1 GCA_023396665.1 Spirochaetota bacterium | reverse complement strand
TGATTACTTGTATGCAGATCAAGGATGTTTTTGATTGACAAATTAGGGTATTCTAACAATATCGCGCAATCAAACGCTTGTATGGTGAAACAAATGAAAGTGGCAAATGTTCTGGTTGTCGTCAGTTTCGTAATGATTTTCAGTAACATGATCATAACCGGCTTGGTGATGCGTTCAAAAAAAATGGATTTTTCAGGACGAGCTCCGATTAATCCAGTTCTGTATAAGACAGGAAAAATTGCGAGTTTTGGCGTCTGGGTGTTATATCTGATCTATGCATGCTTTCAGCAGCACTTGTCGCATTTGCCTTTGACCTTTGATCATCATTTATATGAGCTGAGTCTGATTGCCGCCTTGTTGACACTAATGGGTGCAGTTATTACCGTTATTACGTTTAGAAATCTCGGTTTACACCTTCGCTTCGGTTTGGCAAGAGAAGAAAATAATGAATTTATCACCACCGGACTCTATCGTTTCAGTCGCAATCCCATGTATTTTGCTTTCGCGCTAATCGATATTGCCGCAATAGTTTTCTTTCCGAATGTGTTAGTTGCCGCATTATCCTTAGTCAGCATCGTTATTCATCACAAAATCGTTTTGGCAGAAGAAAACGATTTGATACGGCAATTCGGTGGGCGCTATGTGGACTATTGTCAAAAAGTCAGAAGGTATATTTGATTAATTGAAAGCGGGGAGAAGATAATGAGTGAATGCAAAATTATAAATGCATATAAGAAATCACGGACTTTTTATGATGATGTACTGACGCACTCGAGTATTCTCAGTCGCTTGTATATCAGTTTATTCTGGGGCGTTGATGATTTGGTAATAGCAAGAAAGGTTTTGGGCTGTATTCCGGCAGATTTTAAAGGCAGATTGCTCGATGTACCTGCGGGCACTTGTGTGTTTACGGCAGAAAAATATGCGCAATTGTCCAAAGCTGAAATTCATTGTGTTGATTATTCGGATGACATGCTGAAGCTGGCAACACGAAAAATCAGCGGGCCTGATTTTTCTCATGTTCGTCTGATCCAGGGCGACGTCGGTGCGTTAAAATATAAAAATAATAATTTCGATATTGTTTTATCCATGAACGGAGTGCATGCGTTTCCCGATAAGATGGCGGCATTTGATGAGATTTTTCGCGTACTAAAGAAGGGCGGAAGTTTTATTGGATGTTTTTACATTCGAGCTGAAAAAAGGCTTACTGATCTTCTTGTGCGCTATGTGCTACAGCCGAGAGGATGGTTTACACCTCCGTATTATACAGTAGAAGAGATTAGAGCATATTTTCAAAATAATTACCGTGAAGTTGAGCTGCACAATGAAAAGTCTATGCTGTGGTTTTGTTGTACGAAGTGAAAGATTCAATTATATGGTTTACGCATCACCTTCCAAAATAATGATGTCACACCGGGCGTCCTTTTATGTGATAATCGGCGGTTGTGACTGAATAAATGTCTGGTTTCACTATCACGACACCGATGTGCTGCGAGAAGTAAGTTTCAAATTGCATGAAAATACGATGACAGCTCTTGTGGGATCCCCGGTTTCCGGTAGTATGCTGTGTAAATGAAGTATGAGCTTCGGAAGAATTGAATGAAATATGCCCGGCAAAATAGATTTAACGAGGCGAAGGTAAAGAAACACGATATCATGGAGGTCTTGAATGAAAATGCAGATTGCGGTATTCAATCTCTGGTTTTATTTTGTCGCGGGTTACCTGATCATGACTGTCGCAATGATGATTGCGGATCATATGCGCGGGAAACCTATTGAGGACAGGGATTTATATCGTCATTGCGGACCGGGTTTGGCTGCCAGGGGAATGCTCCCCCTGCTGTTGTTTTTGCTGGTTTCATTGTTTGTTCCGGTAAGGACATGGTCTTTACAATATTGGTCCGGCCTTGTTCTTGCAACAATGGGTGAACTGCTTTCGATTGCTGTTATGTTCTCTTTTACCGCAAGGGGTGCCGAAGGACTCAACAGAAAAGGGTTCTATGCGTATTCAAGAAATCCAATGTATCTTGGAGCGTTTGTTTTCCTCACCGGTTTGAACATGATGTCATTTGACATGACAATACTGTACGCCGCGTTAGGTGTTACGACAATTCTTGTGATGGCGGCCTATCACAGTGTCGTAATCGGCGAAGAATCCTTTTTGAAAAGTAAATACGGTGAACAGTATGAGTCGTTTTGCAAAAAAGTTCCCCGCTATATCGGGTTTGTCCGTGTTCGCTGAAAAACTACGCAATCAACATGCCCAAACAGATGCTGTCTGTAATCGGATGAAATGGTTTTCGTAAATGGTTAAGGTCTTTTCGGGTGAGTCATTTCGTTCGGGGTTCTGCTGAATAATCAGTTTGATGGAAAACTGAGAATGTAGATTGTCGCCGCGACACCGATGAGCGCCACGATGAGCCGGAGGGGCATATTGGGAACACACAGAACGATGGAAAGCGTAAGCATGATCCACATGGAAAACAGTGCCTTCACTTTGGTCTTCTTCGCTATTATCCGTTTCTGCTGAAAATCCCGTACTGTCCTGCCGAAAATTCGATGATTAAGCAGATAGCGGTGAAATCGTTCGGAACTCTTTGCGAAGCAGAACGCCGATAACAGAACAAACGGTGTTGTCGGCAATACCGGCAGAAAGACTCCGGCGAAACCAAGGCCTAACGAAATAAAACCAGCGCTAAAGAAAACTGGTTTTAAAAGTTTTTCGGGCATTTGAACTTTTTCCTTTCGTCAAGGGAAATGATTCGAATTATGAAATCTGACGATGATAGTGTGAATGGCGATTACTTTGTGTAAAGCTGATTTTTCAGTGATAATGGAGAAAATAGTGCCGCCAGCCGCTTAGGCGTTCAAATAACATAAAATTCACGATGTGAAATCATTCATTGCCTTCGCTTCGGGTTAAGCGGAAAACGGCCGTCTTTGACCCGCCTTTCCTGCTCGAAAACCTCTTTAATGCCCCAGAAAGATGAAAAGCCGAACACTCCTAGAAGGGCAGACCAGAAAACCGATTCGACCATGAGAGAACAGGCGCATGCAATAATGCCGGCGGCAAAAAACGCGATCCATATTCTGCTGCCGAAGTAATACTCGCCCTTGATTACCAATGGATGAAAAAGTCCAATAATGAGAAAGGCAAGTGCGCCAAGCTGAATACCGCTGCACTGCAGCATGATAACATCCCTTCATTTCAAGAATTTGCTGTTTGTATTCAGTGATTATTGTGAATTG
>JAEWVL010000217.1 GCA_023396665.1 Spirochaetota bacterium | reverse complement strand
ACGGTTTTGTTCTCGGTATTGTTTATCTCGTTCCCGGTTTTATCGACTGCTTCTGGGCGCTTTTTCCGAAGCTGCACGCGCAGAAACCGGCGGGATTGTCTTTCTCTCTCATCAGCCCTCTGCTTGTGTCTGTCCTTGTCGCACGCTATTCCTACCCCTATCTTGTCAGGATGGGCAGGCGTGACAGGAGCGCTGCCTGCGTCGGTATTGAACGATTCGCTTTCACCGCACGCGAAGAGGAGGTTCTTCATCTGATCATCGCCGGCTACACCAACGATCAGATTGCTGCCAATCTGCAAATCTCGTGTTCAACCGTTAAAAAGCACGTCTACAATATGTTTCAGAAAACCTCCTCGGAAAACCGCATCGACCTGATCAACAGCTGCCGCGAAAACTCCGCAGCCCTTACTTCGGCGCCCCCTTGAAATGCGCAAACATGTCGTTTGCCGAAGCGTTCTTCGTCAATCGCGCGGTAACCCCGTCGCTGAGCCGGTACGCGTAGACCTGGTATTTTCCGCTTCTGTTCGAATCGTAGACGATGTGCTTTCCGTCAGGAGTCCAGCGGGGATACTCGCAGATATAGGAGCGCTTGTCTTCGGTGATTATCACCTGATTCGTAATCGTAAGAGCCTGTTTGTCGAAATCAGCGTAGGCGATGACCACATCTTCATATGACGAGGGATCGTCATTGTTATCCAGCATGTAACAGACGCGCTTTTCGTCGGGTGATATCGACAGTTTATGCCATTGTTTTGTCGTCGGCCGGCTGAGCTGCTGATAGGTTCCCTTCTCGCCGGGTTTCATCCGCAAAAGCCAGGAACTTGTACCTTCGGGCGTGGTTTTTTCGACAAAGATTCTCCCGTCCGCCAGAGCGCTCATAGCCCACTCGAAATAGGGAAAACCGGGCTCCGATATCAGCTGTTCATCGCCGGGCTTCGCATCAGGAGAAGTGATGAAGACCTCGCAGTGTCGCGGCCCTTTGCGCGCGTAGCGGCTGAAGATGACTTTTTTCGATCCGTCTCTTGTCCAGGTGGGATTAAAATCGGCGTATTTGCCTTCGGTCAGCTGTCTGAAAGCGCTGCCGTCGGCATTGATCACACAGATCGCCGCTTTCCAGACATGGAAGGGCCCGAAATAGCGATCCGATCTGAAAAAGGTTATCATGTCACCCTCTTTTGACCAGGATGGTTTGAAATCGATTTTGTTTTCGGTAAGCTTTGTTACTTTTCCGTCGGGCTCTGTGATGCTTACGCCGAGATTCACCGAAGAGCTGTAAGGGATATTGATTTTAATCGGGTTATCGGCGGAAGGCATTTTGTAAAAATCATTCTGTGCGCTTGCCGCGCAGGCGACAATGAGAAGCGCTGAAATTGTGACTGTTGCTATTCTTATTTTCATATATTCTTCGCATCCTTTTGATTTTCGAGCAGACGTATCATACCGGTACCTTCATCACGGCGGTTCTCTTGCCCGCCGCGAGAGTTTTCTGACCCCATACTTTTCTCACGATCGACCACGGATATACTTTCGGTGCTGCAAACTTTTTCCATACCGTATCAACACGTTCGCCGAGCACTTCTATCTCGCCGAGAGCAAAGGGCGCCATACCGCTGCGTTGCGCCCAGGTGAAAGTCGGTATCGTACGCGGATCAAAGCCCATCAGTATTGACGAAACCGTATCAACTGCCAGAGCATTGTCGCCCGCAATAATCAGGTTCATGGGAAAGGTGCGCCCGAACGAGGGTCCGTTTCCCTCCATCGCATACGAAGCGTCGACTAGCGCAAGATCGATCGGCCGCACTTTCAACAGATCCATGATAACGGCGTCGGTGCCGGTTTTGTCTTTTTTGCTGGCAAGATCGTGCACATTTCCGCGAACGGTGCCGTACACCGATCCCGGAATTATTCCGAACAGATTTTTCATCGAGAGCGTAACCGTCGCCAGCTGATGAGTTTTCATCATGGGTATTGAACAGAACATATCTGTTTTCAGCAGCGACTCATGCATGGTAAACTCTTCAAATACATAGCCGCCGGGTATGCGCACTTTTTTCATTTTTCCCGTGTGCAGATTAACAAGGGGGATATGCAGTCTCCGGGCCATCTCGCTGTAGCCGGTTTCATCAAAGGCTTTTTTCTGTAAGGCTTCGAGAATTCTTTCGTTGTTCGTACGGTAATCCTCGCCGCCGAGATGGTTCAAACCCGCCGCTGCGGCGCTGCCCTCGGCAATAGACACCTTTTTGCCCGCCGAAAGCATGAGAGAGGCGAGCGCCTCTGTCACTTCGACTTTCGTCGTCATGGATTTTGCTTCTGAAACGAGATTCGGCTTCAGCATTATCAGCTCTTTTCCCCTTGTCAGTTTTCTGATGCCGCCGATTTTTTCTATCGCCTCTTCAACCGCTGCAGCTACATTGCCTTCACGTATCTTTACCACTGAAACGCGTGCGGTCTTTTTCACCGAAGTGTCGTATAACTGATCTACAAGATCATTGTTTTCCCTGACAGCGCACGAATTGATAAGAAATGACAGGGGAGAAAAGCCTAGCACTCCGATACCAAGAGCCGTTGTACGCTTGAAAAAATCACGGCGACTGAATCCGGAACCTTTCTTTGTTTTCATGGAGCACCTTCACTAATCGATATCACACTTTATATGGGCAGAGTATAGACGTTTTTTCTCTTTTGTAAATAGAACTATAGTTCTATTGGATGAGCCTTACTATGCCGCACTGAAACCCTCTTCATTAATAGCGCAGCCCTCTGCCTGTATTTCAATTGACAACAGCGTTCAAACTTATTCAAAATGATAGTATCGTCGGCGCCCGAAACCTGAAACAGGAATCACTGCATGATTTCAATTTGCCGGGTGCAGAGAAACAAAATCAGATGATAGTACCGGAGGTTTTATGAAAAAGTATCTGCTATTATGTATTATCCTTGTCTGCTTTATCCTTTCCAGCGGCCTTACAGCCCAGCAGACGGCCGAAGACCTCGGTACCTGTTTTACCAATTCGTTAACCGGTCAGGAAAGAAAGGATCTTGCACTCTGGGTATTCATCGCGATGTCTGTGCATCCCGATATTCAGAAATATTCCCGTATAACTCCGGCAGACAGGGATCGATCTGATAAGTTTATGGCGCAACTGGTGACAAAACTGATGACAGAGAAATGCGCAAAACAGGTGAAAGACGCGTATAAAAAGGACGGCAGCGCCGCCATCGAAACCGCATTCGGCCTCGTAGGCCAGGTTGCCATGCAGGAGATCATGCTTAACAAGGATGTTTCCGCTTCTTTCGCGAGCTTCGAGAAATATCTTGATAAGACAAAAATTAATCAGACACTTCAGTAAACATAACTGTTGCAATAATAAACTCAGGAGACTAGGTAATCATGAAAATCCGTAAGCCTGTTATCAGGGTCAGGTTGTCGCTTGCCGCGCTGCTTGTATCTGTTTTCGTATCAATCGTTTTGACCGTTCTCTTCTTTTGCCCGCCAATTCTTACAAAGTCACTTGAATCAGCTGCTTTTATACATGTACACAAAAGCAGCATTCTCAACACCAAAGGCGAGCCTTTTCTTTTCAAGGGAATCGCTTTTGGAAACGAGGTGTGGAACAATCCCCCCGAAGCCCCGGACAAACATCACACAGAAGAGGACTACAAACGGATTCACGATCTTGGTTTTAACTCTGTACGCTTCTATCTCAATTACCGTATATTTGAAGAGGATTCAGCTCCTTATAAATACAAGGAAAGCGGATTCGAGTGGATCGCGAAAAATGTCGAATGGGCGAAGAAAAACGACATCTACCTGATTCTAAACATGCACGTACCGCAGGGGGGGTTTCAGTCAAACGCCGAGACCGACAAACTCTGGAAGGACGAGATGCTTCAGAAACGGTTTTTCGCCCTGTGGAAACAGATTGCCCGGCGCTTTGCCGACGAGCCGACCATTGCGGGTTACAGTATTCTCAATGAGCCGGGCGTGCACGGCGGCATTGATAAATGGGCTTCTTTCGCACAGGAAACGGTGAGAACCATACGTGAGGTCGACAAAAATCACATTATAATCGTTGAACGCATGCAGTGCAATATAATCTCACCGGGCAATGTTGACTGGAACGGCGACGTAAACGGCAACATGAATTTCGTTCTTATGGATGATCCCAACATCATGTACGAATTTCATTTCTATGAGCCCTTTCCGCTGACGCATCAGGGCGCAGATTGGCTGCCTGAATTACAGAATGTGAAATTCACGTATCCCGGTAAGTTCAAGGATTGGGATGGAAAGAAAAAAATGGCCGACAAGGCATTTATCGAACAGCGCATAGAGCAATTTGTAGCTTTCGGGCGTAAACACGGGGTACCGCTTTATCTGGGAGAATTCGGCGCTATTGCGGGTTCGTTCGAGTCGAAACGAAACGGTGCGGGATGGGTTTCCGACGTGATAGATATTTGTATGGATAAGGGAATCAATTTCAACTATCACACTTATCATGAAACGAATTTCGGGCTCTACCGCAATGAAGCCTATAAACTGCCGTCAAATCGCAACGAAGCGCTGGCGAAGGTCTTTGCCGAAAAACTGAAAGGAAAGCTGTGAGCGAATCATCAGTCCGCCGACAGCTTCCTGTTCACGAAGCTGTCAGGCGGCGCTTTCTCAGCTGAAATCGATCATGAGTGCGGTTATGTCATCCACCTGCGGGGACGTTCCGATGAATTTTATCACTTCATCTGATATTCGTTCGAGCGTTCGCTTGCGATCGTTCTTGAGTGCGTTTTTCAGTGTCTCGTAGACGCGCTGCTCCCCGAAGGCTTCACCATGCTGGTTTTGCGCATCGGTTAAGCCGTCAGAAAAGGCAAAAAGCGCAAGATCTTTCGTAATGGGATATTTGACTATCGTTTCTTCGGTAATCTCGAATGTGGGCAAGCCTATCGGAGGCAGGGAAGGATTTTTAATCTTGATCTGTTTTTCGCCGCCTTCGCTGCGGATTATACACAAAGGAGAATAACCCATGTTGAAAATCTCGATGCTATTGTTTTCCTTGTCGATAAAGACGATCAGACCCGCGATAAAATAACCTTCAGGAGTCTTCTCTCTGAAAATGTTTTGCAGTTTCGAGATAATGGTTGCGGCGCTTAAGGGCGCGCAATCATCCTGATGTGCGAGTGATGCGAAGTACCCGCCGACCAGGCCCGTTATCAGAGAGGCTGAAATATCCTTTCCGCTCACATCCATGCAGGCCACGATATATTTCTCTTTTCCCAATTCACTCATCAGGTAAAAGTCTCCGCCCACCTCGTGCGCCATCTGCAGCATGACCTCTGCCCTGAAAAACGGAGTCTCCAGCAGCTTTGTTCCCAGTATATGATCCTGAATCTCTTTTGCCTTATTCAGTTCGTTATTGCGGATTTTCAGTATGTGCGTCATCAGCTTTCGCGTGTTCAGCATGCCGTAGAAAGTGCCGTGGTGATAAATCATGATATTGTCGAGCTGGTGTTCAGGTGAAAGATAAATGTCCCGCAGGGCCTTCTCGATATTTTCCCGGGCATTGAGCGTTATCGTCGGTTTCTTGAGAAATGACTTGATGTTCCCGTGCAGAAGCGAGTCGAGAACCCCCTGGTCGCGCATAATCTGATCGCGCTCAATAAACCCGGTAATACCGAACTCGGTCTCAATCGGAATGGCTTTGAGATCGGAATTCTTCTCGAATTCAGCCTTAACGTAATCAAGATTGAAGGTGATATGAACCGGTTCTACGACTTCAGTTACACAGCCTATCTGTGTCTGAGAAAACATGGTATCGAATCTCATCGCGCGAGCCCCTTTTTGTGCAATACGTATAGATACAAACAGCTGACAGCGACGATTCAGATGCAGCCGTTATACAGGTCACTGTACGGTTTTCACAGGTACTTGCATATAAAATCGGGAGCACTTTGCAACCCAAATTTGCCTTCGTGATACGAAATCCTCCCCCTTTCACCCTGTTTTCAACAAAAGACCTCATTATAAAAAAAGCCTTAACGGTTTTTAAAAATACACCGAAGCTCAAAGGGGATATTTTTTATATATCGGAGACGGTTATGAAAAAACATGAGTTGGCACGCATGCTCAGAGAAGACAATGTGGAAAACGCTCTCAATGCGACAATAGTGGCGCTGTGTTACGCGAATGAATTCAGAAGAAATATCAGCAATTTTTTCAGAAGCGGTTTTCCCCGATTACTCCTGATAACGCTAACTCTTGTTATATCAATAGGCAGCGCTGCAAACCCGTCCTCACAGCGGGCACAATGGTGGCAGCTGCGAACCGATACCCTGACAGCGGAAAAAAACGGGATCGCCAGCAAGACCTGGTCCCGGTGGATTAATCCGGTGATTGACGAGAATATCGCCCTTTCACGCGAAATGGCGCAGGAGTATGATTCCATTTTTACAGAACAGCTGTCGGCTGAACTGATCGAAAACAGAAAAAACGCTCTCTTCTACGCCGCCTATCTCGACCACTTTCTGAACACATACAGTGCGGACAGCTACACGAAAGAAGCGGCTCGCGAAATTTACGCGGCCGCGAAAAAGGAAATCGGGAACATTTTCAGCACGGGGGACCAGGCGACGATCGATGAAATTCTGCGCATGACACTCGCCGATCGTGATGTGAAAAACACCTCTTATCAGCACTATATAAATCTTCACAAGAGTCAGCTGCAGCAGATTGCCGCCCGGACAGCAGTTGACAGCGCGGATGCGAAGGAATGTCTTTCTGCTTACGCCGGGCAGATCGAAAAGAACTTCAGCCTTGATTACACAACGGTTACCGGCACGACCGCTTTCAGTGAGTATTCATATCGCGTAAGAGCGCTGAAAAAAAACTTTGACGCCATTGCGTCGCTGTACGGCGACAAACAGAGCGACAAAAAAATACTGCTCTTTACACAAAGAACCGATCTGCTGCAATCGGATTATCTTCCGGTTAAAAACGACAGTCCCTACGATGTGAAACTGTTTCTCGCGTCTGCGGCCCGGCTGCGTTCTCTTTACACCCCCAAGCTGGGAAGCGATAATGATCTCACACTGATACAGGAATATCACACCGCTCTGCTCGCCTCGCTGCGGGCTGTCGTAGACCGCTACAAATCGGACCAGCAGAGCATAACGGCAATGCATCAGTATGCCGAAAAAGAAAGTGCCTACATCAAATGCATATCGTCAATCAAAAGCTCTGACGCTCAGGGATCTCTCGCGACTATAGCCGCTACGTACGAAACGGCCGCCTCTATGCGCGACTATCTGACAAATCTCTATGAAAAATCAGCTAGTGTCGCCAACGGCGCCGGTGACGCCCTTAACTCGAAACTTTACACCGAGACGGCGCGTCACCTTCGTTACATCTCTCAATACGCCGCACCCTGTGAACAGCTTCGCGCCGCCCTTTATGGGCAGGCGCTGCGTGAATACAGTCTTCTGCGTGAGAACGACAGCACTCTTCTCGCCTCTTCACTGGCTTCACTGAGCGCTCATTCGCGCAATCACGCGAAAATGACCGCCGAACTCGGCTCAAGGGATCTTGCATGCGTTGAGCGCAACGAGCTTCTTCTTGCGCAAAGCGAAATCAATCATCTCGAGCGCATACTCGACAAGCAGATCGACGCTCTTGAAAGCATGACTCTGTTTTCCGAATTTCTGCAGAATTATTCGCTTGTTTACAAGAATGTCGAGACAGAGGTTCAGGCGCAGCGGCTCAGTGAAACAGCGAAGAGTTCTTTTCAGGACGGCTCCCTTATCCCCCGTTTAAAAGACGCTGACATGAAGATGATCGAAGAACAGCGCGAGGCGAGAGCCTATCTGAAAAAAAACATCGCCGACGACATCGCCCGGCTTGCCGCCCTCGGTGAAATGTACAAAAAGAAAAAGATGCCGCTCAGCTTTTTCCCCGACCAGGGCAAATTATGGCTGAAACGGCAGAAGATAGAACAGGGTGCCAGTGCTCAGATAGCATCCTGGCAGATGAACGAACAGAATTATCAGGTCATAGACAAAAAGGCGGTTGCTCTACTGAAATCACGTTACGAGAGAGCAGGCTACAGCAACCCTGTCGCTGAAGCGGATGGTACTCACCAGATCAGCGAGTACGGCCTCTCGTTTTCAATACCCGAGGGCTGGGAACGCAGGGATTATTCGAAGCGCAAGGAGGGCAATCTCATGAATTTTGAAAACAGTCTCGACGGTTCCATGCTCATGGTGGGGGGATACCAGCCATCGCAAACCGAGTCGGAAATAATAGACCGGTGGATACGCGAACAGAATCTGAAAATTGTGAAAACCGGCTACTCGGAGCAGGGTTCGACACTTTACCTCTGGAAAATCGCCTCTGACGGCGGCAATAATGTTGCAAAAATTATGGCCATTCACAAGGATGGAAAGATAATTCTTGTCGCAGGCCGTGCCCCGAAGGAACGGTATCCCTTTTTCCAGAAAAGAATAGATGCGGTTTTCAATTCCATCAGGTAAGCTAAAGATAGCGGTGGCGATGAGCGGCGGAGTCGACTCGTCGGTTGCCGCTTATCTTCTTAAACAAGCCGGTCACGAGCTGACAGGCTTTACCGCCAAAATGTTTCAGTCTCCCGATACGGATGCCGCCGTAGAACGCGCAGCGGCGGTGTGCGACAAACTCGCCATTCCCCATGTTGTAGTTGATCTTTCAGATACATTCAAAAGCGCTGTCATCGATCCCTTCTGCAGCGCCTACCTTGACGGAAAAACGCCGAGCCCCTGTATTCGCTGCAACCGGCTGATCAAGTTCGGCGCGCTCTTCGATATCGCCAGACAGCAGGGCTGCGAGAAAATCGCGACGGGACACTACGTTAAAATTCAGGGCGATAGCGAACGAAGATGGCTGCAGTGCTCGCAAAGCATTCAGAAAGACCAATCGTACTTTCTTTTCTATCTGACACAAACGCAGCTCGCCTCGGCTCTGTTCGTTCTGGCCGACGCGCAAAAGAGCGATGTAAGGCAGATCGCGCGCGATGCGTGCCTGCCCGTTTCGGAGACACCCGACAGTCAGGAGATCTGCTTCGTACCGAACGACGACTATCGCGCCTATCTCGCGTCGGCCGGCTGCGGCGGCGAGCCGGGCTGGATCATCGACACCTCGGGCCGCCGCCTCGGCGAGCACAAGGGCATACACAATTTCACCATCGGCCAGCGCCGCGGACTGGGCATCTCGCACAGCGAGGCGCTCTATGTCGTTGACATCAACAAAGAGGAAAATCTGATCATCACCGGTACCCGCGACAAATGCGCACGCAGGGGCCTTCTCGCAGGCGACATCAATTATATGCGCGCAGCCGCGCTGCATGATGTTCGCGCCACGGTAAAGATCCGCTCGACTCACAGTGGCCAAAGCGCTCTGTGCAATGAACGCGGGGGTGTTCTGGAAATCATCTTTGACGAAGCGGCCCTCAATATTTCGCCAGGGCAGGCGGCCGTGATTTACGATGATGAGGGCGCCATTCTCGGCGGCGGCTGGATCGACTCGGTGATCGATTAGCAAGTGAAGGCTTGATCACCCCCCAAAGCATAACCGGGTTATCCCCCCTAAAAC
>JAEWVL010000200.1 GCA_023396665.1 Spirochaetota bacterium | reverse complement strand
CCAGATGTATTGCGAACAATAAAAAACACGATCGTTCTTTTTATCAAGGGTGAAAGCCCAATAACCGTTATTCAGTTTTGCCGCATTTTCAAGAAAACGCTTTTTAAATTTCGGATTAAAATCGCTGTAACGAAGTACAATCATTTCGCTACGCTCATAAAGCCATACATAGGACGGCCCCTTCCAGTATCTCGAACCGACTTTCGGATACTCGCCGACATCACCCTGATCGAGCACGACAGCGGCATGTCCGGCTATACCGATGGGATTGTATTCCCTTTTCACCACGATTATATCGCCCGTTTGCAGCTGTTCCCGGTTATAGCTGAGCGTCTGCCACTTTCCCCAGTATTTGTCGTAGCGTCGCACTCTCGCCGTCGCACAGGAAACCAATGAAACGACGATAAGCGCCAATAACGATTTGCGCAATAATTTCATCCGGCGCTTTCCTCCCGCAGAAAAGCGGACAATCCGGACATTCGTTCTGTCGCCCGCATGATGCAGGTTCTTATGCTTTTTTCAGTGGCGAGCAGAACCGCACGTGATTTCGAACGGGTAATCGCGGTGTAGAGCAGCTCGCGTGTCAGAAGCGGTGAATCTTCTGGAGGCAGTACCGTTAGCGTCGCGTCATACTCGGATCCCTGCGATTTGTGAATTGTCATCGCGTACATTTTCTCAGTCTGCGCAAGAAACAGGGGATTATAGCCGCGAAGCTCTCCGTCATTATTCGTCACAAAGCGGAGCCCTCTTTTATCGCGACGTACCAGTCCCGTATCACCGTTGAACAGGTTTCTGCGATAATCGTTCTTCTGTATAAGCAGCGGCATATTATGATAGTAGGTATCCTTCACCTTTATGAAACCCTCATCGCTGAGCATGTCTTCAAGCGCTTCATTGAGACCCGAAACCCCCCAGATTCCATGACGATGCGCGCATAAAATTCTGTAACGGTCAAAAAGTTCTATCGCGGCGGCGTCATCCTCACAGCTGCAGTATGCGGCAAATTCACCGAAAGAAAATGCCATCGCTTCGATTGACCGCCGCAAGGCCTCTTTATATGCGAAATCATCGGCCGATACATACAGAAGCTGTCTGTCCCCCGACTTCAAAAAACTGATAAATCCGTCGGCGTCACCGCTTCTGATCAAAGCGGCGGCTTTTCCTATTCCGCTGTCCTGTGTAAACCGGTAGCTTTTTTCGAGTACACACACCCGTTCCTCATGAACGGCGGGTGTTTGCGAAATTGTGCAAAGATCAGCCATCACCGATCCCGATTGCACCGATGAGAGCTGATCGCGATCGCCGAGAAAAATTATCGAACTGATCGCTGTGAGTGAAGAAAGCAGCCTGAACAGGAGCATCGTATCGACCATCGAAGTTTCGTCTACGATGACCAGCGTCGGCTGATAATCGCTCAGCAATGGAATAAGGCGGTGAATTGTCAGTGTGTGTTCCGCATCGGGAAGCCATTGCAGCAGAGGCCCGAAACGGCTGTCCCCATGATACTGAACACTCGCTGCGCTCAGCGAAGTTTGAAGTCTGAGAGCGGCTTTACCCGTGGGAGCGCACAAAATGATACGCGGTGTCCTTTTCTGCGCGAGCAGCTGCTCACTATGCAAAAGCGCTATCTTGATAACCGTCGATGTTTTTCCCGTACCGGGGCCGCCGGATATGACCGTACAGGAGCCGCATACGGCGGCAAGCGCCGCCTGCCTTTGCGCCGCATCCGCCCCCTCTGAAAAAAGCAGATCGAGCCCCGTTTCGAGAAGCTTCTTATTCAAGGGAAGCTCTGTTAAGCGCTGTAAAATTTCTTTGGCGATTTTCTGCTGATAGCGGAAGTACTTGTTCAGGTAAAGACACTTACCGAAGAAAACCGCCGGACTCTGAGCAAGAGCACCGGGCTCATTCACACGTGAAAAAAACGGAGCATCCGGCGCCGAAGACTGCTTTCGAATTATAGCGGAAACGATATCGCGCAGCTTTTCACATTCTGTATCATCTGAATTTTCCGAGACGAATAACAACGAGCTTTTATCCGGATCAATACACACGTGTTTGTTTCTTGCTGCCCAGACAAGGGCCAGCGCCGAGTAAAAAACAGACGCATCATCAGCAAAATCGTGCAGCGCGTACACGGCAAAACCGAGATCGCTGCTGTCAAGAACACCTCTGGCAAGGAGTGATTCGATCAGCATGCGGTCTATCGAATCATAACATGCGGCTCCAGTCAATCGTATCATCCCGCATCACCTCGCATGATCGCTTTATCAATTTTGTCAATAAGCGCAAATTCCGGAACATCGTAATGCACGCCGCAATCTGTTCCCGTGTTGCGCACAAAAAGATAATACACCCCGCCGAAATGCTTCTGATAACTGTAATCCGCAAGCTTCTTCGAAAGGTAACGGTGCAGTGCGAGCGTGTAGATGATATACTGCAGATTGTAATTGTGCTTTTGTATTTCGCGTGTTATTCTTTCTTCAGCATAATCTGACGCATCGGGTCCCAGATAGTTCGATTTCCAGTCGACGATAAACCAGCGCCCTTCAT
>JAEWVL010000181.1 GCA_023396665.1 Spirochaetota bacterium | reverse complement strand
GGCAAGATCCTTGATCAGAATGCCGGCGAGCGCAGGAGCAACCGAAGCGTCGATAATGCATTTCTCGCCGAGCTCTATAAAAAGCTCATCACCGTAACCGATCACTTTGTCGCCCGCAAGACGCAACAGTGTCGACCGGACTCGTTGCGCAACATCACGGGTTGTTCCCGAAGTCCATTTCCCCTCAACATACAGCACTCCCGACGGCAGCTGTTCATTGCTTTGCTGTGACGGCTCTCCGTTTACATATAAACCGGCGGCACTGTTAAAAAAAACATCGGCCGGCAGGCGGTCATCGTTTGACACCGAACTGAGACTCTTCTCGACCATCTTGTCCGCCAGGTTACGGCGCATCCGCATCGCCGAATCAAGCTGAGAAAATGTTTTGTCGAATGATTCGGTGATATCCGTTTTCGGAAAAAAATCGACCGACAGAATTTTCCGAAAGAGGGCGGCATCCTGTTTCATGCGTTCGATGATCTCATTGACCTGTTCATTTTTTGTACGAAGCAGAGAAAGAAGAAAGCCCGGCTCGGAGAGCTTCGGTATCAGCGCCTGATCATGATCATCATACAGGACAATCAGATCGCAATGCAGACGGGCAAAGCCCCGCCCCATCGACAGTATTATATAGGAGATAAGAAGGGTTCGGAACAGTTTCATGCGGTCGGGGTCATCGGTTTTGTCAAAACCGAGATCGACACGCAGATCCAGAATTACAATGTAGGGAAAACCGTACTGCCTGATAAATGAATACAATTCGGCTCTGATGAAAGAGAGATTGGACATTCTTCGCGCGATATTCTTTATTGTTTCAAGCGATGAGAGATTGAGGACTTTTTTTTCTATTTCGACGCCGACTTTCGAAAGAACGCCCTTTATGACGAGCTCGCCCCTCTTGTCTGCGGTCAAAACGATCGCTTTGTTTGAGAAAGTATAATTCATGTAGTTTATTATTTCCAACTTTTATAAAGACAAGAGCGCACTAACGGCAAAATCAAATACATTCATGCAAGAATGACTGACACCTTGCCTGCGAAGCAAATGTTTTCCGCAAGAGCCGTCATTCAGCCGTTTACAGTCTCTCTACCGGCAAGAATAGAAAGAAGGGTTCCAGAGTCAACCGGTTTAAACAGTATTTCGTTAAAGCCCGCCGCCCTTATCATCTTGCATTCCGGTTCGGTAACCATTCCGGTAACCGCCACCGAAAAGACCGACCTTCCCGTCTTACCCGCAAGCTGAAGCATTTCAGCGAGCACCTCATCCCCGCCCTTTTGGGGCATCGAAATGTCGAGCAGCACGATGGAATGAAAATGTTCCCGGTAAAGCTCCAGCGCCTCAACGCCGTCCTGTGCAACATCGACCAGATACCCCGCTTTTTCAAGCATTATCCGCATATAAGAAGCGTTGATAACATTATCTTCGGCAACGAGTATCCGTTTTCCCGCTCCATCAATTATTTCGGAACAAACGGGCTTTTCAGTACCGCTTTGCTCGCATCGCTTCAGCGGCAGATCAACAATAAAGGAGGATCCTTTCCCCGGCTGACTCTCGACGCTGATACTTCCGCCGAAGACCTCGACCATCTTTTTCACGATAAAAAGCCCGAGACCGGCTCCGCCCCGTTTACTGGCATCACTCCGGTAAAAAGAGTCAAATATGTGCTCCTGATCGGAAAGACTGATACCCGACCCCTCATCCGAAACGACAATCTTCAAGGGTGAGTCTTTCGCGGCCGTATCCCCCTTTTCCCCGCCGGATACCTGAAGCAGGACACGAGAACCCGCGTCGGAGAATTTAAAGGCGTTAGACAGCAGATTACCCACTATCTGTCTGAAGCGCACGCGGTCTACGAGGAAGTACCCGTCGGCACAGTTGATCTCACCGTGAAAATCGATTCCCAGTCGTTTCGCATCGACACCACTGAGCGTACACAGATCGAACAGATACTCCCGCAGATACAGCACTTCGGGCTGCAATACAACACCGTCAGCCTCCATCACCGACAGATCCAGAAGGTCTTCGATAATCCGCTGCAGGGCCTGGGAGGAATCCCTTATCATGCCGAGAAATTTGCGTTTTTCGCCAGAGGTTCCTTCGAGAAGCAGGTCTGTCATACCGATTATCCCCGAGAGAGGGTTTCGTATTTCGTGACTCATATAGGCGAGAAAAACATCTTTCTTCTTTGTGGCGCTTTCTGCGGTCTGTTTCGCCTGCTCCAAAATGCGGTTGGATTTGCGAAGCACATTCAAGTGATAGAGCATCAGCTCGGTAATCAGCACAAAGACGAGCCCGTTTGCGACTATTGTCGTGATTGCGTTAAATGAATTGGGACCGCTCCCGATTACGGAGAGCACACTCATCGACGACACGATGCTGACCGGCAGATAGAGCCAGCGCCCCGGCATGATGAAAACCAGAACAAGCCCCAGCCAGATATAAGAGCCTATGAGAGCGGGGGGAAGCTGAAAACGCTCTACAAGAGCCAGCACCGCCATACGTATCGCTATGAAGGCGACCGTCCCTGAAACAACTCTGCCAAATAACCAAATTAGCCCTTTGCGAGCCATACCATAGATCCCCGCAGGCAAAAGAAAACAAATGAGCACACTTTTGCAAGATCAACGAACTCTCTAAATGTGACAAATTATCGCCCCGATGTCAATGTTTTGACAATAAAAGTCGGATTTTTTAACACATCGTATACCCGGTTTGAACCATACTTTGGCCAGTTTTAAATGTTGACGTGTTCATTGGCTCTTAAACTATGTCGCCCATGCAAAGCGATACACGACAGACTGCGATCGCCTGTCCCGTTTGCGGGCTCAGCGATTTTCGCGCCCTTTTTTCGAAGGGGGAGGCTTCTTACACCCTCTATCGATGCCGGGGTTGCTCGCACCGAATGCTGATTCCGCTGCCAGAAAACGATCATGCCCTTTACGAAGAAAATTATTTTCTCAAACGGACTGACAGGGGCTACAACAACTATTTTTCACCCGGGATTCGCGCTGAAATCGAGAGGGTGCTGCAGCTGAATCTCTCACAGCTGGGCTTTTTTGATTACGAAGAGAACTTATCCGCAGAGCGCAGGTCAATCGACATCGGCTGCGCGGCGGGTTACTGCGTCGATTTTCTGAAACAACGGGGGTGGAAAGCGCAGGGCATCGACATCTCCAGGAGATGTGCGGCTCACGCACGCGAACAGGGGCTTGATGTCATTTGCGGGGATTACTGCCATACACACTACGATCACAAATTCGAGCTGATCACCCTCTGGGCGACAATTGAGCATCTGAGCCATCCGCACAAGGTACTGAAAAAAATCGCCGATGACCTTGCACCGGGGGGTATGCTGCTTGTTTCCACCTGCAATGTCTCATCGCTGTTTGCGGCACTGCATGGCAGACAATGGCGTTTTTATAATTTTCCGGAACACATCCATTTCTTTACCCCAGGGGGGCTGTACCGAAGCTTGCAAGGGTGCGGCCTGACACCGAGACGGAGCATTACCTATGGCAGCGGATTCGGAGCGCCGCACTCTGTCTTGCGCAACATTGCCGATCGTTTCGCGAAACTCGGAAACGGCGACATGCTGCTCGTACGCGCCGAAAAGACGGTGAGCAAATGAAGATAATTCGAACTGTTCGCGAAATGCGCGAGCTGATCAAAGCGACACGCAAAGCTGGTAAAACAACAGGTTTCGTACCGACAATGGGCGCTCTGCATGAAGGACATCTTTCACTTGTGCGCGAAAGCCGCAGGCGCTGCGATTTCAGCGTTATAAGCATCTTCGTAAACAGAATACAGTTTAATGACCCTGCCGATTTCAGTTCCTATCCGAAGACCTTTGAGAGCGACTGCAATGAAGCCGAAGCGAACGGCGTCGATTGCATATTTGCCCCCGAAGAGAGCGAACTGTACAAAAACCAGAAAACATTTGTAACGATGCAAACACTGCCGGATTTTCTCTGCGGTGCGTCCAGACCGGGTCATTTTACCGGCGTTTTCACCGTCGTGAGCAAGCTTTTCAATATAATCTCGCCAGATGTCGCCTTTTTCGGACAAAAAGACATACAACAGGCACGCTGCATCGAAAAGATGTGCGAAGATCTTGATTTTCCCGTATCGATCGCCATCATGCCGATCATCAGGGAAAGAGAGGGCCTTGCGATGAGCTCGCGCAACGTTCGCCTTTCATCTGACGAGCGGGAGCGCGCTCTTGTGCTGTTCAGGTCATTAAGCAGGGTCGAAGAACTTCTTGTAAACGGCGAAACCCGAAAGGAAACTCTGCGAAGCGAAGCGATTAATCTTCTCGACGGTGCGCGTGCCCGCATCGATTATGTTGAACTGGTACATTATGATACCCTGATGCCGGCAGATACAATCGAAAAAAACGGAAAATATATCTTTGCCCTCGCGGCATACTTCGGCGAAACACGCCTGATCGACAACATGATAATTACACCGGAGGGATGCCTCTATCGCTGAGGCACAAGCACGATGAAGAAACTCAGCATCATTTTGATAACCATGCTCTTGTTCAGCGCTTGCGCGCAACAGGGTCCTTTAAGCCCGCGTCAGACCCTCAGCGCGCTAAAAAAAGCCTATGAGCAAAAAGACGGAACCCTCTTTCTCTCGCTCATCACCCACAGAAGCCGTCAGACGCTTGAGACGAACACAGAAATTTTCAACGAACTGTCGACCGAGACCAAGGCGGAAATTTACTCGAACGCGAAAGTCGGTTTTGATGCGGCGACTCCGCTGCGTGTCGAAGACTATGTGACGCTCTATTTCGCCTGTAACCATGAGATCGAAAAGGATCTTGTCGCAAAAGCGCTTGAGAGCAAAATCACCGCCGTCGACGAATCGGAAAACAGCGTCATATACACGATGGCAAACGGCCTGGAATTGCGTTTCGAACGGGTCGATCCCTACTGGAAATTCGATTACGCGGCCATTTACGAGTAAAGTCGCAGATTAGACATCCCCCCCCCAAGCAAGCACAATGAACTCAAGGTCTTTTATTTGACACCACGCAAACAGATGCTTTGCGAAAACACAGAGGATCTTGCGCTCACAATACTAGACCGTATCAAAAAACGAAAATTCTTCTTTGTCGACAGCGGTTGTAATCTTCAGGCGGTTTACTTCAGAGACTTTTCCGATCAACAGTTCATCGGTCTTTGCAAGCCGCTCCGCAAGAATGCGAACCATCTTGAACGCAAAAGACTGATTGTTCACAAGAAATGTGTTAAGCTGCTGTATGCTCTCGATATAGGCGAGTACCACATCAGAATCGGCTACCACATCCGCAGACCGGCGGCTGTTACAGAAAAGGGACATCTCTCCGAAAAAATCGTTCTTATGCAGCTCGGTAACCACAATCTCATCGTTGCCGTCGACAAGCCGGATAATCACACTGCCTTCGAGAATCACATACATTCGACTCTCTTTGTCGCCAGCCTGTATGATTTTCTCACCCTCTTTATAGGTAAGCACTTTTTTGGCCATCGCAGATCACCATCCTCACGAAACATAGTTACTCTTTCGTCGCGTTTTCTCCGCATAAGGTATAGATGCGAATCGACGCGTTTGCGCCCAGCTGCCCGCGCAAACCGCTACGAAGGCGCTGCATCAATTCGGCGTCGGCTTCATAGAGCACCAGTACGACACTTGCATCGTCGGCGATTTTTATCTGAGACTGAAACACGGCCGAAGGGGGAACAAGTGTTTCAATCTGACGCTCGACGTTCTTTTTCAGCGCGTTGTTCCTGTAACCTCGAATCGCGAATACACCCAAAGGTGCGCAGATGAGCGCGATCATGACGATTGAAACAAACAGCTGTATGGCGGCCCGTTTCTTGATTTCACCTTCATGTTCCGTATCGGACTGAGGGGAAAGTTTGACCAGATAAAAGACGATTGCTCCGGCAAGGGATATTCCTATCAGATTTATCGCAAACAACAGCAGCGCACCCGATACGAGCGGCATGTGACGCAGACCGATACCGATGCCCACCGTACAAAGCGGCGGCATCAGCGCCACCGAAATCGCAACACCGGGCAGCGCGCTGGAAATACGCCTGTTGGCGAAGGCATAGGCGCCAACAAAGCCGCAGGAAAGAGCGACCGCCACATCGAACAGACCCGGATGGGAACGGGCATCCATCTCGGCCGTAATTTCGACAGAGGGGATCAGCAGCGTTAAGGTTGCGGTGATCAGCAAAACGATCACAACGCCCTTGAACAGGGTAAACAGCGCCTCCAGAACGGATCTGCTGCTTCCCCACATGACACCCGCCGACACCCCGAGCACAGGTCCCATAAGGGGGGCAACTATCATCGCACCGATTATGACCGCCGGCGAATTCTGATACAGGCCGAACAGTGCGATAAAACACGACAATATCAGCAACACATAGAATTCGATACTTGCCCTTGCCCCGCCGATAACCGCCTCGTAAGCTATGTACTTCTCCAGCTTCCGTTTCTTTTTATCTTCGAAATCGGCATATTGCCGCTGGATATCGTTCATGTTCGTCTTGAGCGGGTTAAGCTCTCCGCTTTTCACTTTATCCATCAGATAGGTCAAAAAAGTGCTTCGTTCGACCTGCTTTTTCCCGTTCTCCAGATCATCGACCTTTAGGGCTGAAGCCGCTTTTTTCGGGGCAGCATTAGCCCCGGCAGGTCTTTCAGCCGTGTTTTTTTCTTTTTCCGGCCCCTTCTTTTTTTCCATAGCCTTATCACCCGATCTTCAGAATTGTTCAGCATTACTGTAATGTTTCCGCAGGGTTTTGTCAAGCGGATGAGGCAGAGTCGGAATTTATTCAGAATGCACCGTAAAGCTGAACATGCTGCAGTCTGAACCAGCACGATACAAGTCAGCCGTTATTTTCTCATTGCACTTTTCCGTACACGAGGCACGCTTGTAAACAACAGGGTTGAAAAGCTGGAGGCCTGCCGCAGTATGAACGTAGAAATCGATGAAATGGATGTCTTGCGGCTTGCGATTTACCGCATGCCCTTCGGCAGATACAAAGATATGCGCCTTATCGACATACCCGAGGCCTACTATGTCTGGTTTATGCGCAAGGGTTTACCCGAAGGCGAGCTCGGGCGCATGATGGCGGCAGCCTACGAGATCAAGGTGAACGGGCTTGAAAGCCTCTTCGATCAATTGCGTTAAGCGATAAACTGTTTTTCACAGCTGCGGTCAAAGAGTAAAAAGCCGCTTTACATATGGGGCCATTATTTCACCATTTGCTCATCCCATCCACAAGACGGAGGCGCATACATGCAGGCTATACTATTAGACGGAAAACAACTTGCCGCTGAAATTGAAACGCAACTTCAGCCGAGAGTACAGACTATAATCGGTAAAAGCGGCATTCAGCCGGTGCTTGCAACCATACTGGTGGGAAGCGACCCCTCGTCGAAGATATACGTCAACATGAAGGGCAACGCCTGTAAGCGTGTCGGCCTGGGCACTAAAAAAGTTGAGCTTGCCGAAACGACAACGACCGAAGAGCTTCTTGCAGTCATCGACGAACTCAACGGCGACGAAAGCATCTACGGCATTCTGCTGCAGCACCCCGTTCCGTCACAAATCGACGAACGTGCCTGCTTCGACCGCATCGCCCCGCACAAGGATGTCGACGGCGTCACCGCGCTCGGCTTCGGCACGATGGCGCTCGGTGAAAAAGCCTTCGTTTCCGCTACCCCCGGCGGCATCATCAAGCTGATGAAAAAATACGATATAGCCATGCAGGGGAAAAACGCCGTCGTCGTCGGACGAAGCGCCATACTCGGAAAACCCGTCGCGATGCTTCTGCTTAACGAAAATGCGACGGTCACCATCTGTCATTCGCGAACAAAAGATCTGCAATCAATTATCGGCCGGGCCGACATCGTTGTCGCCGCCATCGGCAAACCCGAATTCATCAAGGCGGAATGGATAAAAGAGGGCGCCGTCATAATCGACGCGGGCTATCATCCCGGAGGAATCGGCGACGTGGAAAAAGCCGCCTACGCGAAAGCTTCGGCCTACACACCCGTACCGGGCGGCGTCGGCCCGATGACCATCGCCACTCTCATGTGTCAGACCGTCGAATCGGCCGAAGCGCGCCTGCTGAAGTGAACCCAGGGCGATCCGGCGCTATCTGATTTTTTCCGCCGCGTGCCGCTCAAGCCCGAAGACTACAGAGCCCTGAGAGATTCTTCCCGCAAAACGCGGGTTTTGCACCTTCGCGGCGGCCAACATCGTGTCCACTTCGGTCACATCGAGCAGAATCTTGCGCCGCCTGCGATCGGGCGCGTAATCGTAGGTGTAGAGCAGATCGCCTTCTTTTACCCCGTCAAAACTGCCGACGTTAACGATGCCTGCGCCGAAAGTCTCTTTCAGTATTTTTCCGCGCAGGGGCAAAATATTGTAGATGCGCGAGGCGGCGCGATAATTGATGCGGTTCAGATAATCTTTTCCCGATTCATACAGCGAAAACGACGCAAGCTGTGATCCTTTCATGTCACGCAGGGTATAGCGGATTTCTATGTGTGAGGGATTGTACTCCATGACACCGCTCAGAACAAAATCAACCGCAGCCTCATCGGCTCGCGGCCGGTGATCACTGTAAAAGGCCTCATGTTTACCATACTGCTCAAGCGAAAAAACAAGATTCTTCGCAACAAGGTCGCCTGCATCAAAATAAGAAAAGGGGTCGGGAACACTGTCGAAAGGTAATACCGCGACTCGAACGACATCACGGGGGGGATCGCCGAGAGCAAAGCCCTCACGGCTGTAAAGCTTTTCACGTCGTTCGATAACCGCCCGATTCAGCGCCTCACGGTTCAGCTGCGAGGGTTCCATCCGTTCGATATTTTTCAGCTGTGAGATATAAAAACTGCCGTATCCCAGAACCTTGTAGTAGTTCGCAAGCTCTCGCCGAGCCTCGATGGCAAGCGGATCCATAAGCAGGGTCAGGCGCAGATGCATGAGCGCATAATCGGGAAGGCTCTCCTGCGAATTTTTACGATACAGGTCATAATGATAGTCGCTGTACTTTTTCCGGGCGGGGCTGCCGAAACGGTACTCGTTGTCAACAAGGTGATTCTCATATCTGGCTATCAAAAGGGGCATGTCGGGAAAAAAGGAAAGAGCGGCACTGTAAAGAGCTTCGGCCTGTGCCAGATTTCCCGTCTTCTCACTGACCAGCGCCAGATTGTAGGCAACGGAGACATTTGAGGGAGCGTAGCTGCGCGCCTGCATGAGTTTTTCTCCGGCGGCATAATAGTCGCTCTGCAAAAGGTCAAAGCCCGCAGCGACGACATAGGCTTCGTACAGTGAGGGTTGAATCAGTATCGCGCGATCCAGCTGCTCACGGGCATCACTGATATGAAACTGGTCACCGTTTTGCAGATAGCGCTGATAAAAAATTTTACCGTATTCAAGATAGCCCTCGGCGCGTTCCTGTTCGGAGTTGATCGCCTTTCGAAGCACCTGCTCGGCCTCATCGAGTCTTTTTCGCTTCGCAAGAAGACGGGCCGACAGAAGCAGCGTCTCATAATGATAGGGATCGCTTTTCAGAAGCGATTTGACGGAGCGCTGCGCCCACTCGTCTTTCCCCATCGCCTCATATACCAGAGCCATGCCATAACGGGCCTCCGCCATGTTGGCCTCGGTTTTCTCAGCAAGCTCGTAATCGCCAAGAGCCTGCTGCAGATTGCCGAGCAGGTAGTGGGCTTTCGCCCGCCCGAGGATCGCACGCACTTCAGACGGATAACGGGCGTATATATCATCGAAAATCTCCAGCGCTTCACGGGCGGCGCCGGTCATATTCAGCGCCTCACCCAGTCCGAGCGAAGCTTCGAGGTAATCGGGATTTTTTTCAAGAGCCATACGATAGGCGTCAATCGCAGCGAGGTACTCATAGCTTTGAACAAGCGAAAGCGCATCTTCATAATAATCAATCGCAGCCTTCTGCTGCGCTGCCATTGAAACGGGTTTTAGCAACGAAACTACCACAACAAAAAAAGCAAAGGCCAGCGCGCACGCCACACAGCGCAGCGGTTCTTTCACAGATCGACGGACACATGCCGGAAACCTGAGGCTTTTCATTTGATCTGCAGTATTGAAATTCACACGACCAGAGGCATTTTTCTGTAAGTGCCCCGATTGCTTATTCATTCGAATCTCCCGGTTTATCGCTCTGTATAAAACAGCCCCTATTCTATTGATGTTTCGAGAGCAAGAGCTTTCCCTTATGTCACATTAACCTTTATCAAAATGAAAAGGCAATAAAAAAAAGGGGCCTTAGCCCCTTATTCGGGAGAAAATGAACGAAAACAGGGAAATTGCTTTAATTTATCTCACATCATCACAACTGCATTATTCACTTTTGGCCGTATAAAACGCGAGATATTCTCCGAGACGCGGTATCCAATAATCGCTATTATGCGCTCCGGGAGCTGTCGAAAAGGAAATCTTCCATCCGTTCGCTTCAAGCACCTGTTTCATTTCCTTTGCCCCTTCAAGCAGAGAATCGCTTTCGCCGCAGTCAATCCAGAGGCGCGTTGTCCCCTGTTTTTGTTTTGCGGCGAGCAAAATCGGGTCGTTTTTCGCGGCAGGCCGCTTCTTTGTATAGAGAAACCAATCGGGAACAATATTACCCCGCAGCGCCGGACTGTGACCCGCGATCGCACCGAAGATTTTCTGATTGCGAAGTCCGATATGAAGGGCCGAGTATCCCCCCATAGAAATACCGGCAATGCAACGCGCTGCAGCCTCTTTTTTGGCAGGGTAACGCGATTCTACCAGCGGAATAACCTCTTTGAGCAGATAGCTTTCATAGGGCCCCTGATAGAGAGAGTTGCGCGGATTCGTTGAAAGCTGCTTCACCTCTCCGCTGTCGATCCCCCAGCTGTTGTCCATGCGCACCGATACGAGAATCATCGGAGCGATTTTTCCCTCTTCGGTCAGGGTGTCGGCGATCTTGTCCATACCGTAATACTCAAACCACTCGATCTCATTGTTGGCAAAACCGTGCAGGAGATAGACGACCGGATATTCTTTCGAGGAATCGTATGCGAAGGGAAGATGAACGTACAGAAACATTTCCTTGTTGAGCAGATTGCTGTGAAAGGGCAAATGTTCTCTGCCGCAGGCACTCAGCGGCGCCGGAAGTGTTGAGGTGTCGATCGGTTTATACTTTGGCCCGCAGGCGACAAAGCTCAACAACACACTTATAATAAGCGGCAGACTCAGTAAACGGATACATTGATGCATAAAAAGCTCCTTTTGTGATAATTGTCCGGCTCTTATGCCGGAGAAATACATTAATTGTCATTTGACGGGCATATTTGTAGCATCTATGTTAATCGATTTCTATCTCTCTTATAGGATGCTATTATTAAAATACGCTTAATCGCGAGAACGGAACGACTGGACTGTTTTTAATAAAAATTCGTTGCTCTCCACCCGTGTTAAGGCACTATTGTCATATGATCTATGTAATATTCATAAACATGCTGCATCTGACGGCGATTCTGCTGAGTATCGTTCTCGCGTTTCTTTTTGTCGAAAAAAAAATATTCAATAAATATTTCAGCCTTTTGCTGACAGATATCGCCTTTATCACGATCGTCATCGCCTTCAAACATTCAGAAACCTATGTGTTCGGAAAAAGAACACCGGCACATTACTACTCGGTACTGGTTCTGCTCTTTTCGGTTTTACCCCTGCTCTACGCTGCGATACGCAGGGTAAAGCGGGAGGATTTTTGCGGGGAAGATCTGAAAAAACTGCCGGCACTCTTGCTGCTTTTGCCGCCGGCACTGGGAAACATTCTCGGCATAAAGGTGCCGAAAATCATCGAACACATCGACGAACTTCTTCCGGGAAGTCCTTTCTATTATTTATGGGTCTACAGCAGGGAAATTGCCATTGCGATCCTGTTTTTGTGGCTAAGTATACTGTGTCTTCAGCTTTTTTCCAAAAAGAGGGAGTACAAAGACAGAAAAGTACAGTTCGAGATTGAAATATTAAAAGTGTTTTCTCTCTATACAATTCTTGTTTTTCCTGCGGTGATAGTTTTCCGCTACGCATATCCGATCATTCCGTTCAGATCGATATCGGTGATCATTACGACCTTGATTCTTCTGCCGCTTCTGTTTTTGCTTGCCGTATTTCCTAAATTGAGTAAAAATGCGGGCGTCAAATATCAGAAATCTTCACTATCGAACAGCGAGGCCGCTGACATTGTCAATAAAGCGAGACAGTTGATAGAAGCGCAAAAACTCTGGCGCGAGCCGACGCTGAATCAGCCCAGGGTCGCCGGCATGCTCGGGCTCTCGGTGAACAAGCTTTCTCAGGCAATAAACGGCGAGCTGGGTGTCAATTTCAACAACCTGATAAACGGATACAGAATTGAAGAGGCAAAAGAACTGTTGCAGCACAGCGACATGAAGGTTATTGAAGTGGCCTACCTTACCGGCTTTGAAACACTTTCGCGATTTTATACTCTTTTCAAGAAGACGGCCAAAAGCACGCCGAGCGATTACAGGAAGGCCTTTACAGGCAGACTGGAAGAATGAAAAGGGCCGGGCAGGCCCCTATTTGCTTTTTTTCGTGAAAAAATCCGAGAGATCCCGAAGGGTATCCGGCTTGAAGGGAGTCGCAAGAGCCGCAATATTCTCCTGTTTTATCTCGTCATAAATCTCTTTACGGTGAACGGTCACTTTCTTGGGAGCTTTAATCCCGAGCTTCACCTGATCACCCTTTATATCGATGACGACGACTTCTATCTCGTCGCCGATCATGATACTCTCG
>JAEWVL010000133.1 GCA_023396665.1 Spirochaetota bacterium | reverse complement strand
ACCTGTTACCGCCCGGAGGAATAATGGCTCTATCAAATCCGTATAACCAGTACAAGCAGACACAGATCAGCACCGCCACACAGGGCCGGCTAATCGTAATGCTGTATGAGGGAGCGATCAAGTTTCTTAAAATCGCGCAAGAGAACATGACCCCGAAAAAATACGAGATTGTCAACACGAACATACAGAAAGCACAGGACATAATCTCTGAACTGATGACCTCGCTGAACATGGATCAGGGCGGTGATATAGCAAAAAACCTTCTCTCATTATACGTATACTTCAAGAAAAGACTGCTCGAAGCAAACATGAAAAAAGACGCCGCCATTCTTGACGAAGTGATCGTTCTTCTTACACAGCTCTGCGATGCCTGGGAGCAGATCGCCGCCAGCGACTCGGAAAACAGCTCGTATGCGAGCGCAAAGGGTAATTTTACCGTTGAGGGTTGATCTGCAGCAACTGTTTACATCGTTAAACACCCTTCTGTTGAAAAAGCTCGAACTTTTTCGGACTATTCTTGAGCACAGTGCGCGCATGCGTTTTTCGAGCGATCACGGGATCGAGGGTGAGATATCGGTGCTGCTGAAACAGAACGCCCACCTGATCGAAGAGATAGGGGCGCTCAGTCAGCCGATAGCGGAAAACAAGAGAACCATATGTGTACTCTGCGGTATCGGCGAAACCGATTTCAGCAGACACTTCGCTTCGGTCAAAAGCGGCGAATACGAAAAAGTCAGCGAATATGAGCGGGAGATTGAAGCGCTGAAGACAAAGGCCTGCCATCACTACGATGAACTCTGCCGAACAATGGAAAAAAGCGCCGCCGAAACACAGGCACAAATCGATTCGCTTTCAGAAATCCGAAAGGTAAAGGAAATGACAAAAGGGAACTTCGAATAAGGCCGCACACAGCAATCCCTCTCTCCGCTATCAGCCCTCACTCATCACGGAAGCCAGCTTCATGTTGTAGACATCTTCGTTAATGTAATAGGAAGAGACGTGCAGAGATTTCATCTTCGCGGTGTACATCTTCGAGGCAAAATAGGTTTTCAGATTTTTACTGATCGCGAAAGCCTGTTCCGAAGGCGTATAGATCCAGGGCTGTCCGCTTGATCGGTCATATATCGCGCCGGCGATAGATGCCCACGATATCCGAAAGAGTGTCTCCCGTTTCAAATCGGAGAGCAGTGTACGAATGGTTTTTTCAAATTCGGGATCAAGAAAACAAAAACTCTTCGCGTACATTATCGCCAGATGCAGATGCTCGGGAATATCGAGAAATCCGTCCATGCGCAGGGTTTGCGAAGAATAATGCATCATCCGCAGCAGATGGCGAAGGCAGCCCAGTCCCGGCACCTTTTGTCCGGGCAGACGGGGGCGATTAAGGCTGAAACCGGTCATGGTGGGATCGTAGGTCGAGAGCCACTCGATCTTCAGGAAATCGAAGGGCGTATTTGAAAAAATACCGCACTTTCGAACTCGCGATACCCTGAAGTCTACCAGCGGCAGCCCTTCCTCTCCGGGCATCGTTATCAAAAGCAGCCACAAACCTTCATCGTCCACACCGATCCTCACATCATAGGGATGCAGACCCTTTTTCCGGAGATGTCCGTCAAGACCCGACTTGACGATCAGAAACTTGATGTCATCGAGCGTGTGCAGACCGAGAAAACGGGTATCCGCCTTATCGGTATCAAAAACCCATGAGGATGTATCAAAGGAAAGAGCTTCCTTTTTCCCCCCTTCACTCATCACCAGCGCCTTTTTTTGCCGTATTGGATTTCAGCCAGGCGTAGATAAAGGGACTGATGTCACCGTCGAGCACATACTCGACACTGCCCGTCTCTTCACCCGTGCGGTGATCCTTTACCATGGTATAGGGCTGAAAGACATATGAACGAATCTGGCTTCCCCAGGCGATATCCTTCTTTTCGCCGTTTTTCTCATCGATTCTGTCGGCGAGTTCGCGCTTCTGCAATTCATAAAGTTTGGACATAAGCATTTTCATAGCCGAGGCCTTGTTCTTGTGCTGCGATCGCTCGTTCTGACATGCCACTATCGTATTGGTCGGTATATGCGTTATTCGAACGGCAGAGTCGGTCGTATTGACATGCTGCCCGCCCGCTCCCGATGAACGGTAGGTATCGATCTTCAAATCGGATTCGTTGATCTCGACGTTGATCGTATCGTCAATTTCCGGATTCACCTCGACGGAGGCAAAGGATGTATGTCGGCGTTTGTTCGCATCGAAGGGGGATATGCGCACCAGCCGGTGAACACCCATCTCGCCCTTGAGAAAGCCGTAAGCATAATCGCCCTTCACGAGAATCGTCGCCTGTTTGACGCCGGCCTCTTCACCCGCACTGTAATCGAAAAGATCACAGGAGTAGCCCTGCTTCTCTGCCCAGCGCATGTACATGCGCAGCAACATACTCGCCCAGTCCTGTGATTCTGTACCGCCTGCGCCGGCATGTACGGTGAGATAGGCGTTCAGCAGATCGTCAGTACCGGACAGAAGTTCAATATTTTCAAGATCGTCGAAACGCTTCGCAAACGATCCGATTTGCTCTTCGATTTCAGCGAGAACCGAACTGTCACCTTCTTCCTGCGCTATTTCGAGAAGGGTCATCGCATCGTCGATTTCACGTTCCAGAGAGTTCCAGGGTTCCAGTTTCTTTCGCAAACGGCTGATCTCCTGATTGACCTTCATGCTGTTTTCCTGGTCACCCCAGAAGTTATCGGCGTAGGTCTGCTGTTCAAGATCGGCCAGACGTGTCTTTTCAGCTCCGATATTTACCGAACGGTACAGATCGGCAAGCCGTGTGCGAATCTGTTCAATCTCCCTGCGTATTTCTGCTATTTCTCGGGCCACGATGATGCTCCTTTTACGTTGATGAGAGGGTAATCGAGAGCCCTTCGGTGTCAAGATTTCTTTTGAGTTTCGGCAGCCTTTTCGAATAGCCGGCTCATGTAATGCGGGCGGGGCAAAGGCACAATAAGCCACGCACGAATACGGGGGGATACACTGCAGTGCAGTACAATAATTAGAGTTCGCGAACCACCTGCACTTTGAACTCAGCCAGAAACGATTTGACATAGAGCAGCGCATCATCACCCGCCTCCCTTACCCAGTCGTAAGCGGCGGGTCTGTCGAGGGTGTTTAGCTGTATCAGATCCGGAGCAAGCTGACGGAAAAAATCACGCAGCAGCGTAAGCTCGCTTTCAGTGTCATTTAAGCCGCCGATAACAAAAAGCTCGACAACCAGTTCTCCCCGGTACTCTTGTTTAAGCGCCAGAAGCCCCCGTTTGAAACATTCGGGATCGAGCGAAGGATGGGGCTTGCCGTACATTTTCGCGAACACGGCAGGTGACAGCGCGTCAACCGAAGGAACGATCATGTCACAACCCAGAACCTCTTGGCGCACAGCGGGATCGTAGAACAGCGTCGCATTTGTCAAAAGAGTCACCCGCTGCGAAGGGTAACGGTTTTTGACATGAGTGATTATCCCGCCGATGCCGCTGTGAAGAGTCGGCTCTCCCAGCCCGGAAAAGGTCAGCGAATCGGGGTGTGTTTCATTTGAAGCGAAGAAGTGATCGATTTCGGCAAGCACATCGGCAGTCGGCACATACTCACGACGTTCGACTGTCGTTGTCGCGCTTGGACCGCACTCGCAGTAGACACAGTTCAGAGAGCAGGTCTTCTCAGTAAAAAGATTAATGCCCAATGACAAGCCCAGACGGCGTGAGTGCAGCGGCCCGAAAAGATAGTTGTAGCGCATATCCCCCCCTCTCGCCTTGCACCTGAAACCCGGCCGGCACCCAGTTGCGCCGGTACAAGCGGCAAGTGCTTCGTGTCACAAAAAACACACGAAGGACAAGCGTTTAGTCACGGGAGTACTCATCTGCCGCAATGATCACCCTGTAAAGGATTTTATCGCTGTCGTAAAACCGCTGAGAAAAATTGCCCGGGCCTTTAGATGCACTATAAAAAAAAGCCCGAACAGCCCCGGATAGTCGACAAAAAAAGACTTGTTCACAGACAGCCATATCAGAGCATGGAAAAAAACACAGCACTGGAGAGGCCGCCATGATAGAGCGCTACTCGCGAAAGGAAATACGCGACATTTGGGAACTCGAACATAAATACCGGCTCTGGCTGGAAATTGAGATAGCGGCCTGCGAGGCCCATAACGAGCTCGGCATCGTTCCCGATGCGGAGCTCGCCGTCATCAGGGAAAAAGCGGCTTTCGACGTTGCGCGAATCAACGAGATCGAGGCAGAGACACACCACGATGTAATCGCCTTTCTTACCAGTGTCGCGGAAAAGGTCGGCGAGCCCTCGCGTCATATCCACTACGGCATGACCTCAAGCGATATCGGCGATACGGCGCTTTGCATGCAGATGCGCGATGCGGGTAACATTCTGCTCAAAGATATAGACGCCCTCATCGATAAACTTGCCGAAAAGGCGAAGCAGTACAAATATACCCCCTGTATGGGCCGCTCGCACGGCGTACACGCCGAGCCGACCACCTTCGGCACGAAGATGCTGCTGTACTGGGCAGAATTCAGACGAAACCGGGCCAGAATGGAACGGGCGATCGAGAACGTCTCGTTCGGCAAGCTCTCGGGCGCGGTGGGCACCTTCAGCCAGATGTCGCCGCGCGTCGAGGAGATGGTCTGTAAAAAACTCAATCTGACACCTGATCCGATATCGACCCAGGTGGTGCAGCGCGACCGTCACGCCGAATTCATGGCCGCGCTCGCTATCTGCGCGGCGAGCTGCGACAAGCTGGCGACCGAAATACGCCATCTGCAGCGCACCGAGGTTCGCGAGGCCGAAGAGCCCTTTCAGAAGGGACAAAAGGGCTCATCGGCGATGCCGCACAAACGCAATCCCATTCTCTGCGAGCGCGTTTCGGGCATCGCGCGTGTCATCAAGTCGAACCTGCAGGCCGCGCTCGACAATGTCACGCTCTGGCACGAACGCGACATTTCGCACTCATCGGCCGAACGCATCATTCTGCCAGACTCGAGCATCGCGCTTGATTACATACTCGACAAACTCACTTTCGTGATCGGAAGCCTGCACGTCTACGAGGACGCGATGCTCGACAACATCAACAAGACCGGCGGACTGTTCTTTTCACAGTCCCTGCTTCTTGCTCTTATCGACAAGGGGCTCTCCCGCGAAGAGGCCTATAAAAAAGTTCAGTCAAACTCAATGCGCGCATGGCAGCGGGAAGGAACGCTCAAAGATCTCGTATCGATGGACAAAGATATTTCCAATTTGCTTACTCAAAAACAGATAGATGAAATCTTCGACCTGAACAGGTATTTCGAAAACATCGATTACATATTCACAAAGACCGGCATCGACAGCGGGCGAGAATGAAGACTTTTTTCATTGAAACTTTCGGCTGTCAGATGAACAAGAGCGACTCGGCGCTTATTCAGGCAAAACTCGAAGAGGCGGGATACCGCGGCACTAGCGAAGAATTCGCCGAGGTCATCATATTCAACACCTGCGCCGTGCGCAACAACGCCGAACGCCGGGCTGTCGCCCGCATCACCGAGGCGATGTCCTACGCGAAGCGGCGCCGTCAGCTTGTCATCTGCGCCGGCTGTGTCGCACAGTTCCGGGGCAAAGAACTCGTCGAAAGAAAGCTCGCACACATCGCTATAGGCCCCTACGAGTCGCCCAATATCGTCGAGATCATCGAGAACTATCTGAGTAAAAAGCAAAAGCTTTTTCTTTCGCAGCAGCGCGACGATTTCCAGGAACGCATACACCCCTCACTGCCGCTCATCGACAGCGACAAGCCCTGGCAGCAGTGGATCACCATCACTCACGGCTGCGAAAATTTCTGCACCTACTGCATCGTCCCCTATGTTCGCGGGGTGCTGCATTCCTTTCCCTCTGACACGATACTCGAGTACCTGCGCCGAATCGCCGACAAAGGGGTACGCGAAATAATGCTGCTCGGACAGAACGTAAACCAGTACGGTCAGGACACCGGGGATATTCCCTTCTGCACACTTCTTGAGAAATGTGCGCAGATTAAGGGCTTCAGAAAAATCGGCTTTCTTACCTCGCATCCGAAAGATTTTTCGGACGATCTGATACGTGTCATCAGGGATCACGATTCGATCGCCAAATCGGTGCACCTGCCGCTGCAAAGCGCCTCTGACAGAATACTCGAAGGGATGAACCGTCAATACACGCTCGCACACTACATGCACATCGTGGAAATGCTCGACACTGTCGGCAGACACTCGATTTCGACCGATCTGATTGTAGGTTTTCCCGGCGAGAGCGATGAGGATTACAAAACAACACTGAGGGCGGTCGAGACGATCGGATACGACGAGGCCTATATGTACGCCTATTCACCCCGAAGCGGTACACCGGGAGCCGACATGCCGGAGCAGATCGAAACGAAGATAAAGAAGGAGCGCCTTGCCGAACTGATCAGCCTGCAACGCACGATAACCGTCAGAAAGCTTGAAGCGCAGATCGGCACGGAAACGGAGCTAATCCCCGAAACACGCAGCAAAAAAAACGAAAGCGAACTGATCGGTCGATCTATGCTCAACCATCAGGTCATAATCGAAGCCCCCGAATCGCTCATCGGCGTGCCTGTCAGCGTAAAAATCGAAAGTCTCACCGGCGCGACACTCAGAGGACGGGTACTGCCGGATCCCGCAAAATAGCCGCGCTGAAAAGCGCGGCTCGAAAACTCACGCAGATACTGTAATCAGAGCAGTCCCTATCCGAGTTTTCCCGCCTTGTCATACGCAGCCTTCACCGCATCCATTAGCGTTCCCGAAAAACCCGCCCGCTCAAGGCTGTGCACCGCATCGATCGTCGTACCGCCGGGCGAGCAGACCATGTTTCGAAGCGCTATCGGTTCGGCGTATCCCGAAAGAACCAATGCGGCTGAACCCTTCACGGTCTGTGCGGCAAGCAAAAGGGCATCCTGTCTTGATAGGCCGAGCATTACCCCTGCATCGGCCAGAGCCTGTATGAAGGTAAAAACGTAGGCGGGACCGCTGCCCGAGAGGGCCGTCACCGCATTGATCTGGGTTTCGGGCAGCTGCAGAGTAAGGCCGGCCGTCTGAAAGAGTCTGTGCGTCAGCGAGATGTCATCGTCGGTACAGCTTGCGTCAGGGCACAGCACACACATCGACTCGTTCACTAAGGCCGGAGTGTTCGGCATGACACGCACGATGCGTGTTCCGGGTGCGGCGGAATTTTTCATCTTTTCTATCGTTACTCCCGCGGCAATCGAAATGACAAGCTTTCCCCCCGTCTGAATTTTTTCGAGCACAGCTGTCACGACATTCGGCTTCAGCGCCACTATGATCACATCCGCCCCTTTGACACATTCGTCCACCGAAGCGCAGACCTTTACCGGCGACGCGGAAAGTTTTTTCGTATCGGTATCAAATCCGGTGAGTGTCACATCTGAGAGGCCGCTGAAAGCCTTGGCGAGTGCGGCACCCATATTTCCCATTCCGATAAATCCAATTGTTTTCATGCTTGCAATCCTTGGCGTGGTTTATTCTTCTGCGGCCGGCGCTATGGCATAATCGCGTTTACCGAAAATGGCCGAACCGACACGAATCATTGTTGCCCCCCGCTCTATCGCCAGGGGAAAGTCACCCGACATCCCCATCGACAGAAGGGGAAGCGGCATTGCGAGCTGTTTTCTGATCGAGCCGGCGAGCTGCGCCAGCAGTGAAAATGAATGCTGAATCGCAGGCACATCGTCGGTCAGCGGACCTATCGTCATGAGTCCCTGCAAATCTACATTCGCACAGGAGAGCGCAGCTTCGCAGACAGCCGGAGCCTCATCGGGAGTACAACCGCTCTTCGAGACTTCGCCCGAAGTGTTCACCTGCACGAGTATCTTCTGAACTTTGCCGATTTTAGCAGCTTCCCTGTTCACCGCTTCAAGTATTGAAAGCGAATCAATCGAATGGATCAGCGCGAAGAGCGAAACGGCGGCTTTGGCCTTGTTCGACTGCAGATGACCGATCAGATGAAATTCAAAATCACCGCGCAGCAGGGGAATTTTACGCTGCGCCTCCTGAACGCGGTTTTCGCCGAAAAGGCGCAGCCCGCCGTCAATCGCCAGCTGAACGGCTTCGGGGGGAAAGGTTTTCGACACGGCAAGCACGCTGATTTCAGCGGCACTGCGCCCGCAACCCTCTGCCGCCTTCGCAGCCAGTTCACAGATACGATCGTAATTGTCTTTAATGTAATTTTCCATAACGTACACCATTCACACAGCCCGCTAAAAAAAATTCAATTACAATTAACACCAAAGGGCGATGGCTTTTTTGCATATAATTACCATATCTCATTGACAGATAAGCCGCCGCTTCTACCATGCGCCCCGTAAGCTTCCAGGAGGCATGCCATGTTTCGTCCCAGGTTCTTTGACAGCATTCGGACTATCACAAGAAAACAGTTCTTCAACGATGTCATCGCCGGAGTAATCGTCGGTGTCGTCGCCATACCCCTCGCTATCGCCTTCGCAATAGCCTCCGGGGTCGGTCCCGAGAAAGGACTCTTCACCGCGATTATCGCGGGATTCATCATCGCCCTGCTCGGCGGCAGTGACGTACAGATCGGCGGTCCGACCGGAGCCTTCATCGTCATAGTCTACGGTATTCTCCTGAACCACGGTATCGACGGCCTAATCATCGCCACCATCATGGCCGGCATACTGCTCGTACTGATGGGACTGATGAAGTTCGGATCGGTAATACAGTTTATTCCCTACCCTGTGGTTGTCGGCTTTACCAGCGGTATCGCACTGACCATTTTCAGTACGCAGATGAACGATTTTTTCGGCCTCGGCATCGACAAGGTTCCCGCCGAATTTATACATAAATGGATTGCATACGCAAAAATGATAAACCACATCGACCCCTGGTCGCTGGCTATCGGCGCGTGCACGATCATCATCATCGTCGTGTGGCAGAGATTCAACAAACAGATTCCCGGCGCGCTCATCGCCCTCATCATCGCCACCGCCGTCGTAAGCATTTTTAACATACCCGTCGAAACGATCGGCAAACGCTTCGGCGCCATACCCACATCGCTGCCGATGCCGGTTTTTCCAGCACTCAGCATGCAGCGCATTCAACAGCTTATCTCTCCGGCGATTACGATAGCGATACTTGCGGGTATCGAATCGCTGCTTTCGGCGGTCGTCGCCGACGGCATGATCGGCAAAAAACACAACTCGAATACCGAACTCATCGCACAGGGGCTTGCCAACATCGGCTCCGGTTTATTCGGGGGGATACCGGCGACCGGCGCCATCGCCAGAACAGCGACCAACATTAAAAACGGCGGACGAACGCCGGTTGCGGGTATCGTTCACGCAATCGTACTGCTGCTCGTACTCCTGTTTCTCGGCAATCTTGCGGCGCTCATTCCGATGTCGTGTCTTGCGGGAATACTTCTGATCGTCTCGTACAACATGAGTGAGTGGCGCTCGTTTAAGGCTATTTTGCGATGTCCGAAAAGCGATGTGCTGGTACTGCTCACAACATTTTTTCTTACCGTCATTCTCGATCTTACCGTAGCGATACAGGTCGGCATGCTGCTCGCGCTGTTTCTTTTCATGCGCCGAATGAGTCAGGTCGCGAGCATCAGTGTCATACGTGATGAATATATAGAAGAAAAAGAGATCAACGATCCCCTCTCGATAGCCCGCATCGACGTGCCCGCCGGTGTGGAGATATACGAGATCAACGGCGCCTTTTTCTTCGGTGCGGCCGAGAAATTCAAGGACGAGATGCTGCGCGTCGAGAAACCTCCGAAGGTGCGCATTCTTCGCATGCGCCACGTACAGGCGATCGACTCGTCGGGCATTCGCCTTCTCGAAGACATCTGCAAAGACTCGGCAAAACGTGGTGTCACGCTGATCCTCTCCGGTGTTCACAGTCAGACTCTGGATGTCATCAGGCAGACGGGACTCGACAAGACAATCGGCATAGATAACATCAAAGCCAATATTCACGAGGCGATTGATCGCGCGAAACTGGTGCTCGGTATCGAAGCTCCGACAATAAGTTCAAAACTCCGCCTCGGCGGCGTGCATACACTGGCCGGCGGCAAAGACTCGTGTGAGGTGATTCGAGAGGCGATTCCGCTTTTCGGCATTCAACGGGAAGAGCATCGCTCACAGCTCAGCGATGCGATTCTCGAGCGTGAATTGATGATGGGCACCGGTATGGGAAAAGGAATCGCGTTTCCTCACCCGAGAAACCCGATTGCCGCAAAAGATATTCCCGAGTTTATATCGGTCTGCTACCTCGATTCAGCGGTCGATTTCGGAGCTCCCGACGGAATTGCCGCGTTCTGCGCAATTTTTCTTGTCTCTTCGAACGCGAAATCGCATCTGGAAACGCTCTCAACGATGGGTCGCCTGTGCTCGCAGGAAGCCTTCATCAAACTTCTTGAATCGCGCACAAATCTTGAGGGTCTCATCGAATACATCGAAAATCAAGGCTGAAGAAGCTCACCCCTTCCAGGGATTGATCGCATATCACACCAGGAAGGGGCGGATACGTATCCCCCCGCCTCTTTGAACTGATACGCCAACAGATGCGGTTTCTATACCCGGCAATCAAAACCGCAAACTGTCGTAATGATTGGCATTTCCCGACTTGTGAATTCTGTCGACAAGATCCTGCAGGCTGATCTTCTCGAGTTTTTTTGCGATAAGATCGGCGATGTCTTTCCAGACATCGCGGGTAACGCAGAAGGCGATGCGCTCGCAGTCTTGCGGATTCCCGACACATTCCACGATGCACAGATCACCTTCGAGCTTCTCGACAATCTCGCGCAGATTCATCTCTTTTGGTTTACGGGCAAGATAATAGCCCCCGTTTTTACCGCGTTCGGAGCGTATAAGACCGGCGGTTTTCAGTTGTATGACAAGCTGCCCGAGATATTTTTCAGAAATATTTTCAGTTCTCGCGACTGATGAAAGCTGCACCGGTCCCTCATTCTGTTTCATCGCAAGATCAACGAGCAGCCGCAGACCGTAACGCGAACGCGTGGATAATTTCATATTCCTCCGGATTGTACGGAATTGAACAAAGTAATCACTTAAAACCTATTTCTGTGAAATGGTGAGCGCCGCGTCGAGCGCATCGATGATATCTTCGATATCCTCAAGACCTATCGAAAGACGAATCAGATCGGGACTGAGACCGCCCGAAAGCTGCTGCTCCTCGCTGAGCTGCGAGTGGGAGGTCGACGCGGGATGCAGCACCAGACTTTTCGCATCACCGACATTGGCCAGATGAGAGAAGAGCTTCACAGCATCGATGAATTTCACCGCGGCTTGGTATCCCCCCCTGATGCCGAAAACCACCATACCGCCGAAACCTTTTTTCAGATACTTCTTCGCAAGCTCATGCGAGGGATCACCCGGAAGCCCCGGGTAGCGCACCCATGAAACCCGGGAATCATTTTTGAGATACTCGGCGACCTTCTGCGCGTTCTCGCAATGCCGCGCGACACGCAGGGCGAGCGTCTCGATGCCCTGCAGAAAAATCCATGCGTTGTCGGGAGAAAGACATGCACCGAGATTTCGCAAGGGTACCGTGCGGAAACGCAGCGCGAAAGCAATGGGAGCCAGCGGTTCGGGCAGATCATGCGCCCATCGAAGACCGTGATAATTTGAATCGGGCCGATCGAACAGGGGAAATTTTTCACTCTTCCAGTTGAACCTGCCCGAATCGGTAACTATGCCGCCGATCGCCGCGCCGTGGCCGCCGAGCCACTTGGTCAGCGAATTGACGACGATATCGGCGCCATGCTCGATCGCCCTGAAAAGATAGGGTGTGGTGAAGGTCGAATCGACGACAAGCGGCAGGCCGTGCTTATGCGCAATATCGGCGATCGCCTTCACATCGACGAAATCAAGCACCGGGTTGCCGATCGCCTCAAGATACAGAAGTTTCGTTTTCGGGGTGATCGCCTTCTCGAAATTCTGCGGATCTTTCGGATCGACGAATTTCGTGCTGATACCGAACTGCGGCAGTATCGAATCGAACATGGTATAGGTTCCGCCGTAAAGATTGTTCGCTGAAACGATTTCATCACCATGGGCGGCGATGGTGATAATGGTATAGTGTATCGCGCTGGTGCCCGATGCGACGGCGACAGAGGCCGCCCCGCCCTCGAGTGCGCTCACACGCTGTTCGAGCACATCGTTTGTCGGGTGTCCGAGCCGCGAGTAAATGTTGCCGGGTTCCCTGAGCGCGAAAAGATCTGCCGCATGCTGCGTGCTGTTGAATACAAACGAGGAAGTGCGATAGACCGCAAGGCCGCGTGCTCCGGTAGCCGGATCAGGAACCTGTCCGGCATGCAGAGAGAGTGTGTTGAATCCGTATTTTTTTTCTGACATGGCAGTGCTCCTTTATACTCTGACAGTCGCCTGCTATAAAGGTCTATCGATCCTTTTCATGCCAGCGTATATCCGGTATATAAGAAGCGGGACAATTTAATGTCAAGTAATATTATCGTTTTAATAGTAAATAAATCATTGAAACACCCGGAATAATCTAAAATGGTAAAAATTAAGCGCGCCGACGCCGCTGATTTACGCTTATAGCATTTCACGATTAGAAGAAACCGAACTGCTCTACGGAATATCTTGAATTTGGTAGTAAATCATGTAGAAAATTTATTCCTGCGCAGTTCCGTTTCTTTTTTTCATTCGTGAAATGCTATAGTTGTTGACAATCCTTTATTCTCTACTATTATGATAGTAATTATATTGATTTACCGGATTTACAAGTATTTCCATACAATTACAGGTACACAGCGGCACGGGAGGCTTTATGTCACGAATATTCAACAGCATCACAGAAACAATCGGCAATACTCCGCTTGTAAAGATCAAACGTTTTAACCAATCGAACGCGACGCTGCTGGTGAAGCTCGAATCCTTTAACCCTCTTTCAAGCGTGAAGGACCGCGTCGGAATGGCACTCATCGAAGATGCCGAAAAAAAAGGCCTGATAAACAAAGATACGACAATCATTGAACCGACCAGCGGCAATACCGGCATCGCGCTATCTTTTATCTCGGCTGCGAAGGGATACCGGCTGATTCTGACCATGCCCGACACGATGAGCCTTGAACGTCGTCAGCTGCTGAAGATTCTCGGTGCGGAACTGGTTCTGACAGAAGGCGCCAAAGGGATGAAAGGCGCCATTGCCAGAGCCGATGAGCTCGCCGCAGAGATTCCGAACAGCTATATTCCCGGACAGTTTGATAACCCCGCCAACCCCGGGATGCACCGCAGAACGACCGCCGAAGAGATCTGGCGCGATACCGACGGCGCCATAGATATATTTATCAGCGGCGTCGGCACCGGCGGCACCATCACCGGTGTCGGTGAAGCGCTGAAAAAGAAAAAACCGGAAATCAGGGTCATTGCCGTTGAACCGGTCGATTCGCCGGTTCTTTCGGGGGGAAATCCCGGACCGCACAAGATTCAGGGCATAGGCGCGGGCTTTGTTCCCGCCGTACTCAATACGGATGTCATAGATGAGATAATTCAGGTCACACACAGCGATGCAGGTGCGGCAGCGCGGGAACTTGCGGCGAAAGAGGGAATTCTCGTGGGCATATCAAGCGGCGCGGCTTTGTGGGCGGCTCTTGAAGTGGCGAAACGCCCCGAAACAAGCGGAAAGACCATTGTTGCGCTTTTGCCCGATTCAGGCGAGCGCTACCTTTCCACCTGGCTGTTTGAAGAGTAAGCGAATCGTCTTCATCAACAATGGTGAGCATGGGGTTGGCAATATCGAAGTTCTCGTCGGCTGGCTGTCCCCTTTCGATGTTAAGGTTGAGGCCTTTCGCGATCAAGTCTTCATATTGCTGTTTCAGAACAGAAAGAGGCTCCATACATGTCTCCGGCATTTTTTCAGTAATTTAGTAAGGAATTTTCTTTGATTAGACTCTACGCAGATCTACCCCGAAAAATTACAAGAAAAATATCCCGGATATCACGACGGACCGGCAATGCGAAATTGTGTTTTGTCCGCATTGCCGGAAAATCAATTCATGTCTCAATCATTTCACAATAAGCGTCGCAAAGCTTTCGGGAGGCATCTCCACCGAATAAAGTTTTCCGTCTATACTGCCGGTGACAGTCCGCTTTTTCGAAGCGGCGTTCATCAGTTCCACGACAATGCTGCCGTCGGGAGTGACAAAGGCGAGCGCTGCAGCATACGGGCCCTTTGTGACGGCATATCTTGATCCAGCCGGTATATAGCGGCTGAAATGTTCGAATGCCCTGAACATCGGCGTATAGGTAATCGCTTTGGTATTCGTATTGATGACTATGCCGCTGTTCTGCGGCCAGCGCCTGATCTTATCGATGTTCTTTCCATCCTGATCCAGTACAATATTCCAGAGCATATAGCTTTCTGCCCCGGCGGAAAGGTAACTTTTCATGCGGGTCCATGTGTAGGCGGCATATTTGAAATCATTCGGGGCTTTGTCGGGAATAAAACCGGGCTTCCAGTGCCAGTTGCCGCAGTCAGTCTCGGTCTGCATGATGGGAATTCCGGGATGATTTTTCAAAATGGCTGCAATCTGCTGATCGCCGTCCCACTGCAGCCCGATGATGCCGACATATTTTTTTGCCTCCGCATCGTCGAGAACGGTTTTTGCGAAGGTTTCATATTGCGGATCATTGAATGTTCCGAGCATGATCTTGGTGGAAAGCTTGCGCCCGGTGAAAAGCGGGCCCATAAAATCTTTTATGAAGGTGCGGTACTGTTCCGGCTTCCAGCCCCCGTTCGGGTAACCGGTCACAACCGTCGGTTCATTCTGTACGGCGATAGACGTGATGTTCATGCCCAGCTTTGCGTACTCTTCGGCGAAGCTCGCGAGATAGAGCGCGTAGGCCTTATAGTACCTCGGATCATCGATAAAGTTTCCCCCCTCGTATTCGTTGTTATCTTTCATCCAGACAGGAGGGCTCCACGCAGAGGCCCAGAGCTTGATGTCGGGGCGGATCGCCTGTGCCGCCTTGATATAGGGGATCAGATATTTCTGATCGCGCTCGATCGTGAAATGCGCCATTTCGAAATCGTCTTTGACGGGTGCGAGCGTATAGCGCTCGAGCGCATAATCACTGGCACCTACGGGAATTCTTCCGTACGAGAGGTTCGCTTCACCCGCGCCGAATATCGAGGCAAGAACCTTTTGCCTGCTGTTCTCGTCGAGTACTCCGAGCGCAGCCCAGCCCTGTTCGTTGAACGAAGCTCCGAACCCCGTAATTGCGTGTTTCACTGCCGTTGTATCGACGCTGAAATCAGCTTTCGCCGATGCGGGTGATTTTACGAGATTGTTTTTCTCGGCACGAATTGTATCACCGCTTGTAATTATGAATGTTACATTTTTTTCCGCAATTGTGCTTCCCGCTTCTGCTCCTGTTTCCGAACAGGCGGCAGCAAATAGTAACGAAGCAAGAGTTGCTATCAACCGTTTCATGAAATCTCCTTTTGACTATTCCTCAGATACAGGAGAAATTATAACATAACACTGTCCGGAAATACAGCTATCGTATAGGATTGAATGATTTTTTTGCCTTTTTAACGCACAAACCACTATCCTGAGTCGGCCAAACGCACAGTGCTGACAATCGCTCAATACACATGTGAAATCACAGACAAACAGCTATACTGATATCCCCCGCAAGCTGATTCTTATTCTGTGTGAGCGGGCTGTCTGCCGCATCGAAAAGCAGTCTTTCATAGGCTATTTCCGCACTGATAAACCAGCGCTCCGTAAGAAAGAATATGGCTGTTATCCCGAAATTCACATTTTTAATGCCCGCGTTTGCGTCATATTCTGTTAATCCCGAATCGGCGGACTGTGACTCGGTGACGCCGAATCCTCTGTTCATATAGTTTTGATCCGCTACAGACAGTGACGGACCGGCAAAGAGCAGAAACTTTCTGCCAAAGGACAGAGGCATATATGCGCCCAGATTTCCCGACCAGCCGTCTATTCCTCCGATCGTTCTTTTTACATCCAGCGTCAGAGCCAGCGGCATGACGTAGATCTGAGCGAAAGCATTCGCTTCCGGCGCGAAGGCAATATCCCCCATGTTGTCGATGTGAGAATCGGAGTCCTCATCTCTGCCGGGATCATAATTCATCGCTACTCCGGCTCTGTAAGTGTCTCCCCTGAGAAGATTGATACCGATACCCTCGCCTGAAGAAAGAAAGGCGATATCACGGTAACGAAGATCAAAAAAGGCTCCGGGAGCGATTTCCATCTTATCACTTCCTTCGTAGGCCGGCATCACGACTCCCGTAATGCCTCCGGTAAATCTCCATTTTGCGACAGGGCCTGAGGTTTTCGCCATCACTTCTCCCGCTGAATACTGCCAGCTGGCCATCGTCGCTTTCGTGCCGGCATACGCGAATGACGGCAGAGACAGCAATAGTAAACCGAGGAGTATCATCGCACAATCAGCATGAGCCTTGCACTTCGCCGTATCCCCCCCCTTTCGTTCGCAAGGCGAAACGCTTGTACCATTATTCCGTTTTTTAAACATGTTCATCTCCTTTTTATGCCTTTCATTTCGCGACGTTCATCTCTGTAGTAATGATTCGTCAACAAATTATTGAGCATTTGTTCAATAATTTGTTGACAAGCCCGAACTCGTCAATCATTAATCATTTGCTCAATAAAAAAAATGATGGAGACAAATCATGTGTATTTGTAATGGCATAAGCGTTTCTTCCGGTTGCAGGAACGCATCGGGGAAATGCGCAGGGCACAAAAGCAAGATGATGTTGCTGACAGCAGTATGGTATCTTTCATGGCTGTTTCTGCCTCTGCCGACGCTTGCATCATCGGAAGCTTTGTCGGCACAACCAGTCAGTGAAAACGATTCATGGAAAAAGTATGTATTGAATAGAGATGGAGATTTCGTATTTCCCGAAACGGTTCGCGTCGAAGGCAATAGCGCCGAGGTGAGAAACCCGAAGGGAATTTTGCGAGCCGACATAAGCGAAAAATTCGGCGACGAGCAAACCGCTACCATCACCACTTCTTCAGAAGGCAGTTCCCGCCTGGTGATTGATCTGGGCACTCTGGGATGCGGCTTCGTCGAACTCGGCGTCGTCGCATCATCGGGAGCTCCGATACGAATGTCATACGCCGAGTATCTGCCCATGCTGGGAAAATGGGGCGACGGTGACGCAAGGGAAGACAGTCTGTACTTCAAATTCGGTTCATCGGACGGCCCGGACGACAACCCCGACGGAAGGGCCGATGTTTTTTCTGTACCGATAATTTCAAAACCGAAACCCCATACGGTTCTGATCAGCCCGGGTATACGCGGCTCGCAGCGTTATATCGCGATAACACTGGACGGTCCCGGATCGGCTACATTCGATTTTGTCCGCATTCGAAAAACCAATTTTCAGGCACAATACGACGGCCATTTTCTTTCAAGCGATGAAACGCTCAACAGGGCATGGTATGCGAGCGCCTTCTCCGTCGATCTGTCAACGGCGAAGGACACGCGATTTAACCCGAAAGCGGGATGGATAATCATGGATGGCCCGAAGCGCGACAGGACGGTGTGGAACAATGATCTGCGGATTGCCGGTCTTTCGGCTTTCTATCAGGGTATCGCGTATCATGACATTATCAGGGATTGCCTCTATCTGTTTGCCGTGCAGCAGCTGCCCGAGGGCGTAATGACATTTTCAAGCAGAATTGACACTCCTTTTGAACCATATATGGATCCGGGACCAGCGGACGGTGTTCCGGACGGATACGCCATGGCCTGGGATGAATTTCTGCGGATTGACAGCTTTTCACTGTGGTGGGTGATTCAGCTCGACGATTATCTGCGATACAGCGGCGATGTTGCGGCTGTCAGACCGCTGCTGCCATGCGCAAGGCGTTTGATGGATTTTTTCAGCAAGCATAGCGAAAAGGGTGGAGTGCTCTGGGTAAGCGATGCCTATGACGGGAAAATACCCTACAACTGGCATCCGGCGGATGAATGTATCGGTATAGACGTATACGGAAACGAGGCTTACTACGCGGCATTGCTTTCCATGGCAAGACTTGAAAGTGTCATCGCGAATGATGAGGTCGAAGCGCAGAGGCTGGAGAAACTCGCACAAAAGGTAAAGCGTGAACTGCTTGACCGGTTCTGGGATGAAAAAGCCGGAGCCATGCTGCAGAACTCAAAGTGTCCTGTGCCGGATCATGCGGCCGAATCGAACGTCGGTGCCCTGCTTTTCGAAATGCTGGACGAGAGAATGGCGAACCGGGTGATAAGGCATTTGAATACAAAACTGGGAAGCAAGTACGGGACACTGACTTCGGAATTTTCAGACAATCCCTATATGGCCCGATACATCTCGCCGTATCTGATGGCGAATGAGGCGATCGGCAGATGCAATTACGGTGATGACCGGGGAGCGCTTGATCTGATACGCCGCGCCTGGGGCAACATGCTCGAGTACGGGCCTACCCCCTGGGAGGAGATCGGTACGGACGGGAAACCGCTCAATCCGCGCGCCGTGGGCCAGGGAACCGGTTTTCTCGGAATGGCCCACGCATGGAGTACGGCTGTTCCGGCACTTTCCATGAATGTCGTCGGCGTCAGGCCGCTCGATGACGGCTTCAGAAAATTCGTTGTGCGTCCGCACACTGCTGATCTTGCGTGGGCTCAGGGAAAGGTGCCCGTTCCCGGCGGGGTCATCTCTGTCAGATGGAAGAGGGATAACAGGAACAGCCGCTTTGTGATGACAGTTGAAGCACCGGAGCATGTCGAAGGGGACATTGCGATACCACTGTTCGGAGGCAGACGCCTGATCGCAATTGACGGAAAGATCGCCTGGCAAGAGGGACAAGCCCGTAATGGTTACAGCGCCTCACGAAACGGGGATTTTCTCATATTCAATAACATCAGAGGATGCCATACCTTTGCCTGGACGAAATAATCGAAGCGGCGGAATCAACAGTTGCCGGGTGACTACGGGATGCATTGTGCCGGCAGTCAGCAGATCAGCGGCGGGAGATTAACTCTCCCGCCGCTTTCCCGTTTATTTAATGCTAAGCGTATACATGTAATTTACAAGCGTCTGATCAATCTGTTTCATATCACTCATTGCGCACACGAGAGCCGTATCACCTTTCTTTCCCCACACAAATGTGGTGAAGATGGCAAAGTTCATCGGATGTTTCCATCTTGTTCCGGCTTCATATCCCGACCTTCCGTCGACAAATTTGATTTCTTTCGTGTACAGAATTTCGAAATTTTTCCCTTTGAATTTCTCTTTCAACAGTTTTGTTGCCTTTTCGGCAAGATCATCGGCCGTAGTGCCTTCGGTAAAATAATCGGCCCTGCTAACCATTAGGCCCGGCATTTTCCACTCGCCCGTCCATTTAAACAGGTAATCACCCTTCTCTCTCGATGCCGATTCCGGCCCGCCTTTCCAGTCAGCCGGGATCATTATTGTGAACTCCGGTTCTGAATTCTCATACACCTTTACCTCTGCTTTTTCCCCGGCTGCCAGTACAGCGACAAAGAGAAGCAGCAGCACAACAAGGCATAGAAAACGTACATAAGCTGATTTTTTCTGCATAGTTTTATCCTCTATTTATTATTGAGCATATGTTCAATAATAAATATCACCGTACAATTTTGTCAAATTATTATTGATCGTTTGCTCAATAAAAATTTGATATGCTCATATGTCTTACAACACAGCAGATTGTCATCCCCCCTTAAAACGAGCCGGACAATCCGCTGTGAAATTCTCAAAACACAAAGGGCCTATCAATATAATTGACAAGCCGCCTGCATGATGCGATTCTTGTTCAGGGGGAAACAATGGGTAAAAGATCGGAACAGGTGGCGAAACAGAAGGATAAGATGCTTTCCGCCAGCCTCACTCTTTTTGTAACGAACGGGTATCACGGAACGACAGTGAGGGATATCGCGAAAGCGGCGGGCATCAGTGTCGGACTTATTTTTCATTATTTCCCGACCAAGCAGGATATTCTCGAAGAGTTGCTGAAGGAAACAGACAAGGGAAACGCCTTGTTTGAAAAACTTCTCGGCTCCGCTGATGCCCCTCTTGCGGTTTTTTCCGAAATAGCCCGGCTTACACTGGAGTCGTTTCTTGAAAAAGACACCAAGCATCATTTTCTCCTGCTCAATCAGATACTGACACAGAAATCCATCCCCTTTCATTCCGAGATGGTCAGAAAATCCGGAAAACGAATCAGGTTGTCGGTCTCGGTAATTGAAAAAGGCCAGAATGACAAATCGATAAAGCCGGGTGATCCCCATTCGCTGGCTCTGGCATTCTGGGGATCGCTGCAGGGAGTCGCGGAAGCGCTCTTCTGGCATGGAAGCAGCTCGGTACCGGATTATCACTGCTTTATCGACATGTTGCGAAACACAGAAGGCTGAATAAGCGTACAGCGACCTGCCCGTAGCTCCGGTTCCTCCGAAAGTCAAATTTGCTACGAAGTAATCATCCCGAAACGCCAGATTGTATCACGTAAAGGTGTATAGATATTCATGTCCCGTGAAACCCTTGACAGATACGGCATGAAAGAGGACATTATTGACGCGGGCTTTCCTCAAAAGGGGGTTGGGATTGCACAAAACAGACAACATTCTTGAAAGCATCTCCGACGGCGTTTTTACGGTAGACCCGCAATGGCGCATCACCTCGTTTAACCGGGCTGCCGAGAATATCACCGGAATCCGGCGCAGCGAAGCGATCGGAGCCCTGTGCTGTGAAGTGTTCAAATCGAATATGTGCGAAAGTGAATGCCCTCTGCGCCATACACTGAAAACCGGCAAACCCATAATCAATAAGGCGGGATACATAATCACCGTCAAAGGCGAACGCATTCCCGTGAGTGTTTCTACCGCCCTGCTCATTGACGAAACCGGGACGGTGATCGGCGGTGCCGAGACCTTCAGAGATCTGCGCGAAATCGAGATGCTCAAAAGCGAGCTCAAAAGCCGCGCCGTGCTCGGAAGCATCTCGTCAAACAATGCCGCGATGGAAAAGCTCTTCGAAGTGGTGAACGCGGCCGCCCCTACCGAAAGCACCATTCTGATTCAGGGTGAAACAGGAACGGGAAAGGAATTGCTCGCCCACAGCATCCATGATTTAAGCGGACGCAAAAAAGGCCCTTTCATCGCCGTTAACTGTGCAGCCCTGCCCGACACCCTACTTGAATCAGAACTTTTCGGCTACAAAAAAGGAGCCTTTACCGGCGCAGAAAAAGATAAACCCGGCCGCTTCGCTCTTGCGAAAAGCGGAACGGTCTTTCTCGACGAGATCGGCGAGATGCCCCTGCCCCTGCAGGTGAAACTCTTGCGTGTTCTGCAGGAGCGCGAATACGAACCGCTCGGCGCGCTAAAGTCAGAACACTGTGACTTCCGCGTTATCTGCGCAAGCAACAAGAACCTCAAACAGATGGTTTCAGAAGGCGCCTTCAGGGAAGATCTTTATTACCGCATCAACGTGATTGAACTGCGACTGCCGCCGCTGCGCGAGCGTAAAGAGGACATACCCTTGCTTGCCGAGGGTTTCCTGCACAAATTCGCCCGAATTATGGACAAACAGGTCAGCACGATACAAGCCGAAGTTTTTTCTCTGTTATACAACTACGATTGGCCCGGAAACATCCGTGAGCTGGAAAACGTGATCGAGCGCGCCGTTGTGTTGTGCGACAAAAAAGAGATACGAAAAGAGCATCTGCAAAGCGAACAATTCAGCACACAGCACAGGCCCTCCCCCGAAACAGCGGCGACATCAATACGACAGACAAGAAGCGAGGCGGAGAAAAGCACGATACTGCAAACACTTGAGACAAACGGCAATGATGTCAGCGAAAGTGCAAAACAGCTGGGCATCGACAGGGCCACGCTCTACCGCAAGATGAAACGCTACGGCATCACAATCTGAAAAACATCCCCGTTTTCAACAGTACTGAAGTCGCATAAATGCGACTTCATTCGCATTTATGCGACATTTATATTTTTTCTGCAATAAAAAGCCCCGTTTTTCGTCATAATCAATAGAGTTTTCACTGCTAATTCTGGCACGACTTATGCGTATTGTCAGACATGAAGACTGCAATAGCAACCTGGAATAATCGCATCGCTCCGGTATTCGATTCTGCCAGAAGCTTTCTGGTAATCGAAGACGCTGCGAATACGCAAGCAAGTGAAGTGCGCATCATAAACGGCGGCAGCAGCGCGCAGCAGTTTGTTATGCAAAACGAAATTGATCGACTTGTTTGCGGCGCGATCTGCCGGGAAACAGAGCAATTACTTCTGTGCAAAGGCATTGAGATCGTTTCTTTTGTCGCGGGATCTCTGGACGAAGTAGTCGACGCGATAAAAACAGGCGCACTTGTCGAACAGCGTTTTTCAATGCCCGGATGCAGTTGTCCCCGCCGCAGATGCGGACGACGACGACGCGGAGGATGGCGGCAGTTTTCTGATAATGTATAGATTCCAAACAAGGAGGCAGCATATGCCAGGTGGAAACGGAACAGGTCCTGCGGGAATGGGACCCATGACAGGAAGAGGTTTGGGTTTTTGTTCAGGTAATTCACAGCCGGGTTACATGACAAGACCGGGCGGCGGTTTTTGGGGTTTCGGCGGTGGACGCCGGGGCGGCGGATTCGGAAGAGGGTTTCGCGGCTTTTTCGGCAATGGTTTTTTCGGTTTCGGCGGCGTCGGCGCGTACAATAACGGAATTCGCCAGGAAATGACGCCGCAACAGGAACGCGATATGCTTGCCAGCCAGAAAGACTATCTTAACTCACAGATCGAAGCGCTCAACGAACGTCTCAACAAACTGGAAGGTAATCAATGATTATAGCGGTGAGCACAAGCGGTGAGAATCTTTCCAGTCCGGTCGACAGCCGTTTCGGTCGTGCCCCCCGTTTCCTGATTTTCGACAGTGAAAACGGTGATTTTCAACTGGTCGACAACACACAGAATCTGAACGCCGCACAGGGTGCCGGCATCCAGTCGGCACAAAATGTTATCAATAGCGGCGCGAAGGTTCTTATTACAGGGCATACGGGGCCGAAGGCTTTCGATGTTCTCAGATCGGCAGAGATTGCGATATACAATATCGAAAATGTCAGCATTCAGCAGGCGCTTGACCTGTTGAAAGAGGGCAAGCTGAGCTGTGCCGATACCGCTGATGTGGAGGGGCACTGGTGATCTTGTATGCGACTGAGCCCATAAGAAAGTTTAAGCCAGGACAAGGCAGAGGTATACAATGGTCATCGCTGTAGCTTCAGGGAAAGGGGGAACCGGCAAGACTACGGTCTCGACCGCACTCTCGATTTCCGCACGAAAAGAAATCACGCTTCTTGACTGTGATGTCGAGGGAGCGAACGACGAGCTCTTCTTCGGTAGCGCCGAAGAAGAGCTTACTGCAGTCACGGTGCCCATCCCCGAAGTAAGCACTGATCTGTGCGACGGCTGTGGAAAATGTCAGGCCCTATGCGAATACAATGCGATTGTCATTATCGCGAAAAAAGCGCGTGTCTATCCGGAACTGTGTCACAGCTGCGGAGGATGCGCCCTCGTCTGCCCGCAAAAGGCGATACAGGAAAACCCTGTTCGCATCGGAACAATAACGAAAAGCAAAAAGGGCGCTGTGACACTCGTCAGCGGCGAACTTGAAATCGGTCGTGCAATGTCACCACCGGTAATTCACGAAGTTAAAAAACATATCACAGCGCAGGGTATCAACATTATCGACTCGCCACCCGGAACATCGTGTCCGATGATAAACGCCGTCAAACGAAGCGATTTCGCGATACTGGTCACCGAGCCGACACCCTTCGGATTACACGACCTTGTTCTTGCGGTGCGAACCGTGCGCATGCTCGGTATTCCTTTCGGCGTGATTATTAACCGCTGCGACTCGGGTGACGGGCGGGTGGATACCTACTGCACTAAAGAGAACATTGAAATTCTGATGAAGATTCCCGACGAAAGAAAAATCGCAGAGGCTATCTCGCGGGGAAAGACAATTCTCGACGCGGACGAGTCATACCGTGCAAGATTCAGCGCACTTCTTGATCGGATCGTTTCACTCAAGGGGGGGGCGGCATGAACGAAATCGTTATTGTCAGCGGAAAGGGCGGAACGGGAAAGACCAGTTTGTCCGCTTCGTTTGCCGCAATTGCGGCGCAAAACGATACAACGGTATTTGCAGATTGTGATGTCGATGCCGCAGATCTTCATCTTATTTTCGCACCCGAGGTGCAAAAGACACATACCTTTATCAGCGGCCGGGAAGCACACGTCAGAGAAGAAGATTGTATAGGCTGCGGAAAATGCGCACAATTGTGCCGTTATGACGCCATTATCCCTTTGCAATCGGGAAAATTCCAGGTCGACGAGACCGCATGCGAAGGTTGCGGAGTATGCGTTCATTTTTGTCCGGCGAAGGCAATCGATTTCGAAGACCGTGTATGCGGCGAGTGGTATGTATCTTCGTCGCGCTTCGGCACCCTCGTTCACGCCCAGCTGAACGCGCAGGCCGAAAATTCCGGAAGGCTGGTTAGCGTTGTGCGAAACGAAGCGCACAAAATCGCCCGCGAAACGGGTGCCCCGATGATCATCACCGACGGCCCTCCGGGAACCGGGTGCCCGGTCATCGCATCAATCACAGGAGCAAACGCCGTTGTCGTCGTTACCGAACCGACGCTCTCAGGCAAACATGATTTGCAACGGGTTCTCGATCTTGCGCATCATTTCAGGATTCCGGCCTATGTATGCGTCAATAAATTCGACATCAATCCCGAAATCAGCGGGGACATCAGGACTTATTGTGAAGCGAATGCCATAGAGTTTCTCGGTGAAATTTCCTTCGACAAAAGTGTAACTGCCGCACAGATACAGGGCAAAAGCCTGATAGAATACACGAATAACATGGTCACAGAGGAGATCACAAACATATGGACAAAACTTCAGGCGATGATAAAAAACTGAAGAGAAAGATAAGAGCAGCAAATTAAACGAGCTGCTTGACCTGTCACGATTACAAGGCAGTAATTGCCGGCATTACAGTAAAAAAAAGGAGCGACTATGAAAATCGCAATACCAACAGCAAACGGAAAACTGAATCTGCATTTCGGACACTGTGACAAGTTCTCGGTGTTCGAGACCGATCCGAACGAAAAAAAAATTCTTTCCAGAAGCGAACTGACCCCTCCCCCGCACGAGCCGGGTGTGCTTCCCGCATGGCTCAAGGAACACAATGTCGGGCTCGTCATCGCCGGCGGCATGGGCGGCCGCGCGCAGCAGTTATTTCAGTCTCAGGGCATTGAAGTGATCGTGGGCGCACCCTGCGAAGAGGCCGAGCAGCTCGTAAAAGATTATTTCGCAGGCAGTCTCGTTACAGGAACGAACGCCTGCGATCATTGATCGGCCGGCAAATTGCTCGTTAGTACCCGCCCGGTATATCGCCAGGTCCAGACGGGTACTAACGACAAAGTACGATCTATCGGCAATCTCCCGCCTAACTAATTCCTGTAGTCAAGCGGATACGTTTTGGCAAAAAGAAATTGCCAAAACTTGCATTAAGTGTGCTTAGTAATCGGATTAAGCCCCGATAAAACAGTTACTGTTAATCCCTATTACCGGAAAACAAAATGACCCCACACACATTCACTGCGCAAGACAAGGCATACTACACACAACGGGCACTTGATTTTTTCGACGGGGGATACGCCTGCTCGCAAGCGGTACTGCTCGCCTTCGCGAAAGATTTCGGACTAGACGAACAGACCGCGAAACGCATATCCGCGACCTTCGGGGGCGGCATGGGACGGCTGCGCGAAAAATGCGGCGCGCTCACAGGCGCCTTCATGGTGCTGGGGCTGGCCTTCGGCAACAGCGATCCGCTCGATATGAAAACCAAGCTCGCCGCGTACAAGCGGGTGCGTGATCTTGACGCGACAATAAACGACAGTCTGGGCTGCACCAACTGCGCGGACATTCTGAAAAAATACGTCAAAAGCACCGACGATGTCACACAACGCAAACATCACCAGATCATCTGCCGCAGAGTCGTCACGGAAACCACGCAGGCCCTCTATGACATTCTTGCAGAAGCCGGTGAAAAGAATGCCGGTTCTGAAACAAACAGCATCCCGAAGCCCTGAGCATCGCTGCGCCTGCCAATATCTGTGTTGACACAGCGCAGGCAAAATGCAAAACATACCGGTATACAGGCGCTAAACCACCGGGGTACTTATGACACTGCTCGAATACCTGTCGTTTACAACCTTTGTGATCTTTACCTTTTTCGCTATCGTCCAGACGCTTCACAAGACCAAACTGGCGCTCAACTACCTGCTCGCCGGTCTGTATCTGTGCACCGGGTATCAGTTCTTTTACTACTGGCTGTTCAGTACGGGGCTTTTGCGCCATCTCATCTTTCTATTCAACAGCGAAATCGCCTTCTCGTATTTTATCGGCCCTTTTCTCTATTTGTATTTCTGTACCATTAGCGGCGCAAAAAGCGGGGGGATACGGCTGCTATATCCCCACTTTATTCTGCCGCTACTGTCGCTTCCGCTGATAATCGCACTCAACACATTCGACGCATCGGTCTATGCCTACTATCTCGAATCGAACGCAACAGTTCCCGACTACGCGCTACACCCGATTATCAGAACGATTAATTTCTTCAGTGATATATCCGTCGCGCTCTACTTTTCGATGACCGTAAAAGAGGTGGCCTTCTTCTTTCGCGAAAAGAAAATGACCTTCGAACTGAAAAACCTGCTCGCATTTCTCTGCCTTCTGGCACTTGACGCGCTTGTGCTCCTGATCGCGAATATCATCGCCAGCGAAACCATGCTGATCATCTCGATCGCCCTGTTCTCGCTTCTGCCCCTGTACTACATCCTCTTCTGTTTCCGCTACCCTGAACTGAGCCAGAAGGTCGTCAAGGAGGCGAAGACGATCCGTTACAAAACGATGATGAAAAGCAATCCGGGAGATACGCTTGTCGAAGCGCGCCTCGTACAGCTCATGCAGGATGATCTTCTCTATCGCGACCCCGAACTGTCCATACAATCGCTGAGCAACACCCTCATGGTGAAACCCCACCAGCTTTCGCGCCTGCTGAACGATCGTTTCAATCAGAACTTCAATACATTCGTCAACTCATACCGCATCAATGAGGCAAAAGCGCTGCTCCTTCATAATTCGGACATGAACATCCTCGAAATCGCGTTTGCTGTCGGTTTTAACTCCAAGTCCTCATTTTACACCTCGTTTGAACAGCAAAGCGGCCAGTCACCAAGCACCTTTCGAAAGCTGCACTGTGGCAAAGAACCAAAGGACAAATCGACAGAGCAACAGGCATGATTTGGTACAAGCGCTAGCGCCATCTCCTTCACGCGTATGTTTTTTTACCGTGATTTTAGTATCCCCCCGCCAATAAATCTCTCCTGATTTTAAAAATCCGGACGACAGGGCTTTTTTTTTCTGATAAATATATCTGTAAGAACACTTGTGCAAAGAATCCGGCTCTTTAGCGCATCGTTTCTTCATCGCAGGGCTGCGGCCGCAGAGCCGTTTTTCAGAACCTGAACAGGGACCGGTTACTCTGAATGATACGAAGAATCATCTTAACCGTCATTTTCCTGCACATAACGGCACTGGTCTTTTCATGCTCGCGCTCCAACTACTACGACGAGCTCTCGAAGCGCGGTCTCGAGCGTTTCTATTTCTCCAAAACGGCGAATCCCTCGTTTTTTGAAGATATCGACACACGGCGCAATGAGCCCGATCTGTACTATCTGGTTCCGAACGACACCGACACATCCCGCATGATCGCCTCATACGATTTTTCCGGCTGTGCAGTTTTTATCGGCAAGAAAGAACAGATCAGCGGCACGACCGTAAACGATTTTTCCGCTGTTACCGAATACATCATCTACTCCGGCGACGGCAAATCCAGCACCTTCAGCGTTGAAGTCAAGCGCTCCGACGCCTTCATCTCATCGTTCGATTTCACTCCTCTTGACAACCCCGCACTGAAACAGACGGTGCACGGCAGCATCAGGGGCAACACCATATGGTTCGATTCGCCGCACGACATCTCGCTCAAGGGGCTCGTGCCCTCTTTCAGCAACGGCCTCATCGCCAACTGGGTCGAGCTTGACGGCGACACCGCCCCCTCGCGCTATCAGCGGCCCTCGATGAACGCGCTCGACTTTTCGGCAGTGCACACCTACCGCGTCTTCGCCAATCAAGACGATTTCATGGACTACCGGGTCTCGGCCTACCGTCTGACGGCGCTCGTTTTCTTCGACGAATCGTATAAAAGCGACTGCGCAGCCCATATATCGGACGGCAGCCTTACTGACAGCGACGGTATCATCAACGACGAAGTGAAAGTCGAACTGCCCTACAGTGCTGATCTTTCGGCACTGCGGGCACGGGTCGATTTTATGGGCTCGAAGCTGAGTTATGACGATACGAGCACCGAAACGGCGGGCGGCGTCGTTGCCCTCGACTACGCGAAGTACTATAAGTCGAAAAAACCGATGATCATCACCGTGCACACCCCGACGGGGCTTGAGCACCGCTACCGGCTCAGCATCACCAAAACAGCATCGCCCTCGAACGATCCCGATAACCCTCCGAACAATCCGCCGCTGCCCGACGGCAGCGACGATTTTGAATCGGACTTCGACGGCCCGGCGATAGTCGAGCGCTTCACCCTCTCCTACGACGTCAACGGGGGCACGGGAAGCCTGCCCGCAGCGTCCTCGCAGCGCTATAACGTCCTGCTGCATCCTCCCTCAACAAGCGTCAGCCGCAGCGGCTACGCGCTGAGCGGCTGGAACTCGAGCGCCGACGGCACGGGAACTTTCTCGGTCGGCCCCGGCGCCGGCTTCTCCATGCCGGGTTACGATCTGACGCTCTACGCGCAGTGGCAGATTGTACATGTCAGCGGCGTATCGCTGAATAAAACCCATACTACGATAGGGACAGGCGCGAGCGAACAGCTGATTGCCACAGTACTACCGGCAAACGCTGAAGACTTGGGCGTAACGTGGTCGAGCAGTGACAATGCGATCGCAACGGTTTCAGCGACAGGTCTTGTGACGGCGCACGCTTTGGGCGATGCCATTATAACCGTTACAACTTCAGACGGGGGTTTCACGGCATCGTGCAAGGTGGTGGCGGCATTATCGTACAGCCTCGGCGGAGAACAAATGTATGTCGTTTTAATGCCCGATATTGCGACAAGCGAAACCTTTCCGAGAAACGAGAATGACGCTGTTCAAGAAAATGTCCCTGCGCGTTTCATTATGGGTGAGACAGAAGTCAGCTACCGGCAGTGGTATGCGGTATATCAGTGGGCAACAGATGCGGCCAGAGGCGTAAACCGCTATACCTTTGCGCATCACGGTAACGAGGGGGCCTTCACCGGAGCAACACCCAAAGCCGCATCCATCGCACCGACACCCGGCAAAAACCAGCCGGTTGCCGTGATCACCTGGCGTGACTCAATAGTCTGGTGCAACGCCCTGACAGAATACTATAACGATCACAAAATCCCTGCTGATCCAACGCTGGACATTGTTTATACTACAGCCGGTACAGTTGCAAGAAATTCAACATCAGCTGACTGCGATTCTGCTATAAGAACAGCAGGCGCAAAAGGCTTTCGTCTGCCTTCGGCTATAGAATGGGAATTCGCCGCACGTTACCGCGGAACGGATAACACCAACGCCGTTCCGGGCTCTGACGGCACATGGTACACAAAGGGCGACTCCGCGAGCGCAGCAGGGTTGAACTATAGCAACAGCGTAGAAACGCAGCAGTATGCCTGGTTTTCCGGAAATGCCGGCGGCACCACGCATACTATCAGGGCCAAAAGGCCGAATCTGCTCGGACTCTATGACATGAGCGGCAATCTGTATGAATTCTGTTTTGATTCTTCGGGCAGCGACAAAATCATTTTCGGTGGCGCCTATACTACTGCGACTGGCATTTATCAGGGGATCGGCAGAGGAAACACAAGTGAGTCATACGATACGATAGCCGACAAGGGTTTTCGCGTTGTGCGGACGTTTTGATTTTACTAATGAGATGTTTATTCAGTTTTTCGGCAAGATCAGCGACTTGCGGCAATTTGATCACAAAAATTTACAATTCATATCGTAAACCGACAAGAAGATTGATACCGCTGATTTCAATGTCTTCAAGATAATGCGACATGATGATATTGTTTTTCAGCTCACATGTCAGACTCGTCTTTTCACTCAGTTCATGCGCAAAACCCATAAGAAAATGATAGCCGTACGTTGTCTTCTTGTAGTCCTTGTCCAGCGCCTGGGCGGTGTCCAGACTATAATAGGCGCCGACCCCCACACCGAAATACGGAACGAGGGCGAGATTTGCGCCGTCTCCCAGAATATATGAGATATATGTCGCCTGCAGTGGAAAAACAAATTGGTTATGCCGCTTCCCGTTGTAATCGGTCGTTGAGTACGTCAGTCCGGTTTGAATATCAAACTGAATAAACGGAGAGGTGTAGAACGAGTAATCACCGAGAACTGAATAACCGACCTTATAGAAATCCCGTGTCGCCTCATCGGTAAAATCATAGATCCCGGTTTTGATACCAAGGGAATTCCCCCGAAGACCGACACAGATGAACAGCAGCGCTATCAGACTAATAATCGAAATCTTCAATGGTATCCCCCCACATATCTATCGCTTTGATATTGATACGACCCGAGTTGCGGTAAAACCCCGCCTTTATCAGATGATAATAGTTATCGCTCTTTACCCGAAAAGGAGAGCCTCCGCCGCCGCTTGTGATCTGCAAAATGCCGCCGAGATCCAATGCGTTGAAACAATGATCATGTCCGGCAAAAACGAATTTCACTTTGCCGTGTTCCTTGAAAAGCGCCAGCAACTGATCGGCATCATCAAAATCCCTGTCCAGGTGTTCACATTGCGGATACAGTGGACGATGCATGAAAATCAGTATCGTCGTTACCCCGCTGTCTTTCTGTGCAGCGTCAAGCGTGTCAACCAGCCAGCTATACTGCTCCCCTTTTATGGAATTCACCGCTCCGGGCATCTCCGTATCGAGAAACACACAGAAAACATTCTCATGTGTGACGGAGTAATACAAGCCGTTTCCCGGCATCTTCGTTATTTCTTTATATATCTGTTCGCTTTCTTCGTCGTTCACATCATGATTGCCCGGTATGGAATAGTGTGGAATATCCGGGATATATTTTTTATTGAGAACACCGTATTCATGATATTCGATTTCATTGCCGGGCGTCGATACAATATCACCGAGCGAAGCGAGAAAAACCGGATCCTTGTCGAAAACGTTGATGATATAAAGGAGTTTTTCATATACGGTATAACCGGAACGCATATCGCCGATTATCATTATAGAATAGTCGGCATCATCGTGAAAGGTCTCAACCGAACAGCGGAGAAACAGCATTATGATTACGGAAAACAGGGATAAACACACGAGTCTTTTCATTGATTACATCGCTATATTTTATACACTGAAATATCAATTCAAAAATGGGAATCTCCAGGAATAAACATCACAACTCGAATCTCGAATAATTCCAATGAAAAACGAGGTAAAAGCGTTACCGGTGGAAAATATTCGAGGTTCACTATTGCAAAACGCAATGAAAAAAACAGGTTAAGACACTGCTATCGGAAATTATATTAAGCCCGAATCGATGAATATTCACCCATAAGTATCGATTCACCCGTTTCCCCCGAAGCATCATTTATTGGTCTTCCCCGAACATTCGCTGTATTTTTTTCATTTTTGCTATTTTTTTTTACTTGCCATATATGATGGTGCTTATTTGTTGAAATAAGCGTTAAAAAGATGTGAAAATGCGCTTTTTTCTTGTTTTTGACCGTGTTTTTTCACTATAATTGACGAAAAATATGTTAGAATACGTATTTTCAGGCGATTGTTCGGAAAAGAACCCGGCGATTATCTGATCAGAACCGCTGTCTGCCAATCAATGCATACTCGCCCGGCTCCCCGACCGTCAGCAGCGCCAACAAATTTCACCGATATGGTACGTTCACTATACTGATTTTTACCATATTAATGGGATATTAAATTATGAAGATACAAAAACTGCTATTCGCAGCCCTCATTTCCACAGCCCTCCTGTCGGCCTCATGCCAGTCTACCGAAAACACAATCGTCGAACTTGACGAATCACTGGTAAAACAGGGCATTACACTTATGACTATCAGACAGGCCGAAGCGCAGGCAAATGAAGCCGGCAAAGCGGTTCTGCAGGCCGGCAGAAAAATGGTACTTGAAGAAAGGGCGATTATCGCCGGCACCTGCTGGACCTGGGCAAACGAATGCTACAGCAGAGCCGGCTTTCAGTCAGACCGCTACATCGCCTACAGAAGCTCGCATGGCGGCCC
>JAEWVL010000064.1 GCA_023396665.1 Spirochaetota bacterium | reverse complement strand
AAGCAGCTCTTTGCTGATGATCGAAACGAATGCCGCGGCCAGTGCGATGAGTTCCGGTGATTCTATCTGCTGATGCAGTAGGGTAAGCGCGTAGATATTTTTTGCAGCCGAATAGAATATACCGCTTCCGACGAAAAAGAGGGCTGCGCCGATCAGGGTGGTCGCAAAGGTCTCGAACTTGCCGTGTCCGTAGTCGTGATCCTTGTCCGGCGGCTGTTTCACGAAATGGAAACTGACCAGCACGACGATGTCGGTGGCGAAATCTGAAAGTGAATGAACCGCATCGGCGATCATGGCTCCGCTGTGCCCGAAAATACCGGCAGCGAGTTTGAGTAGAGTCAGGCAGAGGTTAGCCGTAAATCCGACAAGGGTCACCTTGTTTGCCTGTTTGCAGCGTATCTGTTCGCTGATTTCAACCGTCATCATGTTGCTGTCACCATTTATGTGTTATTTCCAAAAACAGGGTAATCCGGCGATTCTGAACTGTTGTCTTATTTCGTGCAACGAGAAAATGAAGAACATCTGTTGAATATCAGGCAAATTGCCGGCATTTTTGCCTGATTATCCGAGCGGGTATACCCACTGCGGTAGAATTTTCGGGAATATCGACGAGAATGACGCTTTGGGCGCCGATTTTCGCGTTTCTACCGATTGTGATCGCGCCGAGTATTTTCGCACCGGCACCGACAATTACGCTGTCTTCAAGCCTGGGATGCCGTCTTCCCTTTCTCGAATCTACTCCTCCGAGCGTTACTCCGTGATAAAGCAGTATGTCTTTACCGAGAATTGCCGTTTCTCCGATGACGACTCCGTTGCCGTGATCTATGAAAAGTCCCGGGCCGATCTGTGCCCCCGGATGTATCTCTATCCCGGTAAGAAACCGAGCGATTTGACTTATCAGACGCGGAATAAAGGGCAGGTGCAGCGTGTGCAGCAGGTGAGCAATACGATGAAACAGCAGTGCCCAGAAAGATGCATAGAGTATCACTTCGCCGATGGCAAGGGGGGATCCTTTCAGTGCCGGGTCTTTATCAATGATGGCTGACACATCATTGATAAAATAACCGAGCCCTCTGATCGATGAGAAGAGCTTTTGGGAAAATGCGCTTATCCGCTCTTCGTCCCTTACTCCTGTTTTTCCAGTACAGCAGCAATCATTGCAAAATATGTTATCGCTCATTATGACCTTCTTTCAATCGGTGCGTGAGGGTCGATCTGTGCCCCGCCGCCGTGTTTATCTTGGTGCTCGTCAGTAATTCAAATTTTTATTCCGATACCTTTCAGTGTCGCCCGGTATGCGGCGAAGAACAGCGCACCTGTCGCGGCGACGAGCAGTATGACTGAATGTGTATGCGGTAAAATGCCGCTTGCGGAATAGAGATGACGCGAAATGACTATTATCGCCGAGAGCGGGTTGACCGAATCCGCTGCCTGCAGCCACTGCGGAAGTATGGCGGTGTCGAAGAACACGCCGCCGAGATAGACGAGAGGTGTCAGAACAAGGCTTACGATGAGGTTTGACATTTCAAACGAAGACAGATAAAGTCCGCTCAGATATCCCGCTGTTGAAAATACGGCGGAGACAGCGAACGCAAACGCCCAGAACTGCAGGGGATTGTCGATACGGAAGCCGGCAAAGACCGCCGCGGCAAGATAGGTCATGAAACCGACCAGTATGCCCCTGATGGCCCCGGCGAGAACAAAGGCTCCCATGCGTGCAAAGGGCTTGAGTGGATAATAGTTGAAATCCTTGATGGTGTCGAGATATTTCAGCGCTACGATCGAGAAGACCGGGTTCTGATATGCCGAGAATATCACCGCCGATGTGATCAACCCGGGAGTGATGAAATGCAGATATGCGCTTCTTCGTGAGATGTCACCGTAGTACAGGCCGGCGAATATACCGAGAAAAAGTATGTTTGAAATGAAAGGCGCAAGAAGGGTCTGCACGCCGATTCTCATGAAGCGTCTGATCTCCCGCATGAGCAGGGTCTCGAAACTGATATAATATCTGATAAAATTATTCTTCATTGCCGGTCTCCTGATGTGAGTTTGACGAAAATCTCCTCGATGCCGGGCGGGGAGAGCGATATGTCCGTGAGCGTAATACCGCTTGCGGCGAGCTTGGCCATAACCCCGGACAGCGCGTTTCTGTGAAAACGCAGTGTCAGCATGCCGTCCGTGCAGGCGCTGTCTTCGAAATGTTTTGTGAATTTGCTCAGATCATCCGGCGAGCTTATCTTCAGGGTCAGATAATCGCCCGCCAGCTTCAGAAATTCGGTTTTGGGTTTGTCGGCGGCGAGTTTCCCCCTGTTGATGAGAATGATTCTGCCGCACAAGGCTTCCGCCTCTTCGAGATAATGAGTCGTCAGAAGAACGGTCGTTCCCTTCGCGTTCAGCTCTTTCACGAATTCGTAGAGATCATGGCGGAGTTTTATGTCAACACCGGCGGTCGGTTCGTCGAGTACCAGCAGTTCCGGCGAGTGTACCATCGCCTTGGCGATCATGAGACGGCGTTTCATTCCGCCCGAGAGACTGATGATTGTCTCGTTGCGTTTCTCATAGAGTGAAAGCCGGTGCATGAGATAGTCCTCATATTCGCCGTTACGGCGCAGACCGAAATAGCCGGACTGCAATTTGAGCGACTCGCGAACGGTAAACAGATTGTCGAAGACGATTTCCTGCGGAACGATGCCGACTAAGGTTTTCAGTTCGATGTGACCCGAGTCGATGTCATGCCCGGCGATCGTAATCTGGCCCGAGTTGCGATCGGTGATGCCGGCGAGAATGTTGATGAGCGTGGTTTTGCCCGCACCGTTGGGCCCGAGCAGTGCGGTGAATTCGCCCTTTTTGACACTGAATGATATGTCTTCAAGGGTGTTCTCCGTCTGATTGCGGTATTTTTTATACACATTGTTTATTTGCAGCATACTACCTCACAGTTCAAGCAGATCGAGCAGGTGTTTTTCAACCTCTCTGTTGTTTCCCTCGTGCGGAAAATCGTGAATGTGCAGAGCCGGATTGAAATTCAACTCTATCACTGCGTACGAATCGTCACGGGCCGCCGTCATCTTGTCGCGGACGATCATGTCGACGCCGCAGACAGCGGCACCGACCGAAGCCGCTGCGGCCGCGGCAATCTCTTTATAAGAGATATGCATCTTGTCAGTAAAATCAATGCTGTCTCCGCCGGTGCTGATATTTGAATTTTTCCTCAGGTTAACGATACGGCACTGATCGGGAACTGATGAAGAAGAAAGACCCTGGCTGGCGAGATAGGCGATTTCCTCTTCATCGAGATGTATCTTCTCGAGCGGTGTAACATATTTTTTACCCCTGAGCGGCGATTCGTTTTTTTCTGTGACAAGTTCGGCAATTGTGTGTTGTCCGTCACCGCGGACATTCGCGGGAATGCGGTGCAGCACTGCACGGGTTTTTCCGCCGATGACGAGAAAACGATATTCCTCGCCTTCGATGAGTTCTTCCGCAATTACCGAGGAATCAGCGGCGAATGCCGCCCTGAGAGCCTCGGTGTATTGAGCGAAAGTGCTGCGGGCGGCAAGCATGCTCACCGCGGTTCCGAAATTTGTCGAATTCGGTTTGATCACACATGAGGTGCCGCTCCAGTGCCGGTACCGGGATGCGGCTTCTTCTTCATTGACGAAGATTTCACCCGTCGGTACGCGAATGCCGTTTTCCGCGAGTATGCGTTTTGTGAGATGCTTGTTTTCCATGATGAGGGGGGCGATATAGCTGTCCGCCGAAGTGCGGGTCGCCTGTTTGAGGTACTCGATTTTTCCGTTTCCGGTGATCCTGATGAAGTTGTCGTGACTATCGAGCACCTCGACGCGATGGCCGCGTAATTCGGCTTCGATGATGACGAGCTGTGTCGAGAGCTCGAGACTGTCATATCTGCCCGCAGCAAGCATACGGAAATTATCATAGTGCATATGCTTCCGCCTTGTTCGTGATATTTGCGTGTGCGAATGCCGTTTCTGTTCCGAATTCGTCCCAGGTGAGCCCCGATGCGCGAAAGGCGCAAGACGTTCGCAGGGCTTTCAGTTTTTGCGGATGCAGTGTCTGGTCGAGAAACGTTTCAATCAGTCCGATGTATTCCCTGCCGGCACCGCTGCGGTCAAGCAGTTCGGCTGTTGGCACCATCTCGGTCAGCTGCTGTCGTGCCTGTGTTATCAGAGGGTTGTCCGCAATTGTTTCGGGTGAATCGACCGGCAGTGCGGCCGCAAGATCCGACTGGTAAAGATAAGAACGCAGTGCGTTATTTTCCCGCTGAGAGAGAACGGCATTGTCCGCATTTACAAGCGCGTGGCTGAAAACAAGATGTGCGAGCATCAGATCTTCGGGGCCGATTCCGTTGGCATAGAAGGGGTCGATGTCGGCAAAGCGCAGTTCGATATATTGAACGCCGTGTTTAGTAAGGGCTGAAATCTGACTTTCGTCCGCTGCGGCGCTTCTTTTCAGGCGGACAGGGGCGTAAAACTCCTTCTCGGACTGGATTATATTCGTGTTGAGTTGAAGAAGATTTCCGTTTTTCAGCAGACCGATGCGCCGGTACTCTTCGGATTCGGTGTGAAGCGCTTTTCGGATTGAGCCGGTATATGCGTCAAGA
>JAEWVL010000025.1 GCA_023396665.1 Spirochaetota bacterium | reverse complement strand
GACAACACCAATGATCATAGAAACCATACCGGTAATAAGACCGATTATTAAGGCTATATCCATAAAACGCTCCGGGACAAATGACAGATTTGTTGGGATAATTCCCTCTTTCATTATCGGTCAAGTGGCAAAAATCAATTAGGTGTTTTATCGAAGTCGCTTATGAGTGAGGAACAGTGGATACGCGGATGAGGGCTGTATCATACAGCCCCTATCGGCCTTAAGTCTTCACGGGCAGATTATTCCGCTTTCTCCATTTTTATAATAACATACTTTTGCGCCGAGCCTCTCTTTACGAGAAACATATAGGAAGACTTGGCCTTATCGGCTTTGATGACCTTATAAAGATCATCACTGTTTTTGATCGCTCTTTCATCAACTTCCTTGATGATGTCTCCGACTGCGAGCCCCGCCTTGTCTGCCGGTGAACCGGGACGCACATCGACAACGATAGCACCGCTTTTGTCGCTGATTTTAAACCTGAACGAAGAATCCTCATCCACATCTTCAACGACAATCCCCAGAGACTGTTTGTTCTCCTCAGCTGCAGAAGCCGCACTGCCCTGTGGTTCCGGAAGACGGCCGACGGTCACATCGATAACTTGCTCTTTTCCGTTTCGTAAAACGGTAACACGTATTTTTTTTCCCGGTTTTTGATCCGCAATGAGGCGACGCAGTTGACTGACATTACGAGCAGGGGTATCACCGATTTTAACAATAACGTCTCCGGCGGCTATCCCCCCGTTTTTTGCCGGCCCGTTGTCGTTTACCCCCGCAACAAGTACACCGTCTGTCGAAGATAATTTCTTTTTTTCTGCAATCTCTTTTGTTATATCCTGAATGCTCAGTCCGAGCCAGCCTCGCACTATTTTTCCTTCTTTAATCAATTTTTCCGATATTTCCCTGACCATGTTAGAAGGAATGGCAAAGCCCAGCCCGTTATTGCTTCCGGTATTTGAGTATATTGCGGTATTAATGCCTATAAGCTTACCGTCGATATCGATCAATGCTCCGCCGGAGTTGCCGGGATTTATCGCGGCATCCGTCTGTATCAAACTCTCGTAATCCGCTACCCCGAGACCTTCCCTCTTGACTGCACTGATTATACCAAGCGTTACGGTATGCGAAAATCCGAAAGCGTTACCTATCGCAATGGCGAGCTGCCCCTGCTCTATCTTGTCAGAATCTGCAAATGATATCACCGGCAAATCGGCGGGAACATTGCCGGATATTTTTATCACGGCAAGATCCGTGGCCGGATCTGTGCCAATGACGACACATTGAAATTCACGCTCATCAACAAGCGTGACCGTAATACCGGATGCATTTCTTATAACATGGTTATTTGTGACAATATATCCGCGTTTGTCAATAATCACTCCCGAACCGAGCGCTCTCGACTCATTAAAGGGCTGAGTGTTGAAGGGCAAATAGTCAAACTGGCTGCTGGACCGTTCACCTTTGCGAACAGCGCTTATGCTTACTACGGTTGGCAAGACGGCGCTGGTAACCTTCTTGAGTTCAGAGTTCATCTGATTAAGAAAGGAAGCCGGTTGGGCTGAAATTTTAAGAAGCATTACCAGAAAAAGTGCCAATAGCACCGATTTTTTGATCACGAATAACCTCGTTTGTATAAAAATTCTCCGCAGATATCGGGAGCGCAATTTTATCTCGACACAAATTCGCCCAGGCACGATTTTGCAAAGTTTCCCCTGTTTCAGTAGCTGAACAGGGCGCCTGCGCTTTTTGTTAAAAATTGACAACGTTTTGTTCTATTTTCGGCAACAATGAGCAATAACGTCAAGTAAAAGATGGTTGACGGCATTACCTTTGCTATTAGTGTTTCATTACTGCCATTTTCGAATTGTTGAGCATATTTTTCCTGGAAAGCGGGTTGTTAATGAATACCGGCATTGATGCTGCTGAAAGAACGCAATTCATATTCATTTCGAAGAAAGTAAGCTCGTTTATTCCGGACGGAACCCCAGTATCCCCATATGTGTGTTATGTTACCGAACACATTGTAAAAAAAATATCAGAATGCATCACGACACATGAAGGCAATTTGCCGATATATGCGCTCGTTCTTGCCGCCAGCAGTGAATATCATGAATTAAGAAACTATATCTCAATGTTCGATCAACATGAATTCTGCTACGCATTTTGTCTGTTCGCGGACGACTCTTTTGAATCCATCTTTACCGGTGAACATGACATATCATACCTGTCTTCTCACAATCTGAACGCAATTGAAACGCACTTCGCCATCGAAAGCGGATTCAGACTGCTAGAGGAAAGATTTCGCGCGAAGAAAAACAGTGACGAGTATCTCGCCAGACTGCTCGACATGAAACAGGACCAGGAAAGTCTGGTAAACATCGGCAGAAGTCTTTCAATAGAGAAAAATACCGAGAAACTGCTTCGCCTGATATTGCGGTTTTCGAAGGTAATTACCGGGGCGGATGCAGGAAGCATCTATATCATCGAGGAACTTGATGACAAAACCAAACAGATACGATTCAAATATTCCCATACTTTTTCCAAAGAGATACCGCTCGAAGAATTCGTCATTCCCTATAATACCGAATCAATCGCCGGATACGTCGCCGTTACCGGAAAAATTCTTAATATTCATGACTGTTACAAATTAGCCTCTGATGCACCGATCGCTTTTAACGATTCTTTTGACAAGAAAAACCACTATCGTTCGCAGTCCATGCTTGTCATTCCGATGAGAAGTCATATCGGAGATATTATTGGCGTCATTCAGCTGATAAACAGCAAGAAATCTCCAAATCTCAGAAATTCTACCGGAAATGAGGCTTATGAAATAATGCTCTCCACTGAAACCGATTTCGAGACAAAGGTGTTCGCATTCGAAAAACGATATGAGGACATTATGGAATCGGTGGCGGGACAGGCGGCAATCGCAATTGAAAACAGCCGGCTTTTCGATCAGATACAAAACCAGTTTGAAGAATTCGTACGCGCTTCAGTGAAGGCGATTGAATCACGTGATCCGGCCACATCGGGTCATTCTTTTCGCGTCGCTGAAATCTGCAAACGTATGGCCGCCCGCATCAACAAAGAACGCAAAATTCCGTTTGCGGAAATCAGCTTCAGCAATACCCAGCTGAAGGA
>JAEWVL010000008.1 GCA_023396665.1 Spirochaetota bacterium | reverse complement strand
CCATTAGTGGTAAGGAAAGTTCACGATTTAGCAACGATCCCCTGTTCCGGGTAACAAACACGCGTTTATCTACCGGTTTTTTCTTATAAACTGGCAAATGCCGCAAGAAATGCAGACGGCAATCATTCAAGAGAATTTACGACCTTGGTACAGCGATCGCAAAGTTCCGGATGCTTCGGGTCGTTTCCCAGCGATTCGAAGAGGTTCCAGCAGCGAACACACTTCTTTCCCCCGCTTTTTACCACAAGTACCGACGAAGCGTCAAGCGTGACAAAATCATCCCCTGCGCTGTCGGCAAAGCCAACCTTCGCCACCTGAAAAAAAGTTCGGATCTCTTCGAGCTGTTTTACGCAATAATCACGAATCGCCGCATCTTTCACGACGAGCGTTACATCCGCTTCCTGCGATTTTGACAGAAGTCCTTCGGCCCGCTTCAGCTCAATCGCCTTGAGTATATCCTTCTTTAAATCGACAACCGCGTCGAAACGCAGATGCGCCGCATCGTTTGCGAATTCTTCGGGAAGAACGTGATATACTGCTGTGTGAATGCTTCCTTCGTTTCCGAGAAAATCCTGCACCTCTTCCGCAGTGAAAGCGAGTATCGGCGCGATGAGCGTGTGCAGCGTCTTGAGCAGATGCAGCAGTACCGTCTGTACCGAACGGCGTATTGACGAATCTCTGGCTTCGGTGTACAGTGCGTCTTTCATGCTGTCGAAATAGATGGCCGAAAGATCCACCGCACAGAAATTCAGAATGCGGCGATAAACGAGATGAAACTCGTAATTTTCATAGGCCTGCAGCACCTGTGAATTAAGTTGCGAGAGCCGGTAGAGTATCCATCGGTCTGCATCGGCAAGATTCGCGTAATCGACACAGAGCTCCTCTGAAAAATCCGAAAGATTTCCGAGAATGAATTTCAAGGTGTTCCTTATTTTGCGGTAGCTGTCAGCGATCTGTTTTATCATATCGTAGCCGATTTTCAAATCGTTACGGTAGTCCTCAGAAGTCACCCACAGCCGCAAAATATCCGCACCGTACTGCTTGATTATCTTTTCCGGTTCGATGCCGTTGCCGAGCGATTTGCTCATCGCGCGTCCCTTCTCGTCGAGCAGAAAGCCGTGTGTCAGCACGATGTCGTAAGGCGGGCGGCCTTTGAGTGCGAGCGCCGGCCACAGCGATGACTGAAACCAGCCGCGATGCTGGTCGCTGCCTTCGAGATACATATCAGCCGGCCAGCGAAGGTCAGGGTGCTTTTCCAAAACTGCGAAACTCGAAACACCCGAATCAAACCAGACGTCGAGTATGTCTTCTTCTTTGGAGAATTCTTCACTGCCGCAGCTGCATTTTGTTTGCGGGGGGATAAGTTCCGCTATATCCTTTGTGTACCATGCGTCGATACCCTCGTTTTTTGCGATATCGGCAAAGAAAAACAGCGACTCTTTGGAGGTGACGTTTTTGCCGCATTTTTTACAGGAAAAAGAAGGGATGGGAACACCCCATATCCGCTGTCTTGAAAGGCACCAGTCGGGACGTCCCTCTACCATCGAGCGGAAACGGGTTTCGCCCCATTTGGGAATCCAACGAACCTTTTCGGTGGATTCGACCGCTTTTTTCCTGAGATCCTTGTTGTCGACGCTCATAAACCACTGCTCGGTGGCCCGGAAAATGAGGGGCTTGCGGCAGCGCCAGCAGTGCGGATACGAGTGATCAATTTCATGCGAGTGAACGAGTGCATTCTTTTCTTTCAAAAGCTCAACGACCCGCGGATTTGCATCCCATACGAGAACACCTTCCATTTCTGGATACTCGTTCGTGTAGCGGCCGCGGTGGTCAACGGGGCAGTATATATCCAGGCCGTAGGCAAGACCCGCAAAATAGTCTTCCGCGCCGTGTCCCGGAGCGGTGTGAACGATTCCCGAACCGGCCTCCAGCGTAACGTGCGTGCCGAAGATAACCTTTGATTCCCTGTCTATGAAGGGGTGCCGAACGTTCATCGTCTCTATTGCGCTTTTTGACGCGGGAATTTTTGCCGAAGCCGACAGTCCCGTCTCTTTCTCGAAAAGTTCCTGAATGCCGTCAGCGATAAGAAAGAACTCGCTGCCGTATTTGAAAAATGAATACTGAAAATCGGGATGCAGGGCGATTGCCAGGTTTGCCGGCAGAGTCCAGGGAGTCGTTGTCCAGATGACAGCGTAAGCCTGTTCTCTGTCAACGCCATCGACCTGCAGAGACTCAGGTTCTATTTTGAACTTTACATAGACCGATGTCGAGCTGTGATTACCATACTCAACTTCAGCCTCAGCAAGAGCCGTTTCGCAGCTAGGGCACCAGTAAATCGGTTTCTTTCCTTTATAAATGTATCCTTCGGTAAAAAGTTCAGCGAATTTGCGGGTAATCTCGGCTTCATATTCGTTCGACATGGTGAAATAGGGGTTTTCGTAATCTGCAAACACACCGAGACGGCGGAACTGCTCCTTCTGTATATCGATGTACTTTTGCGCATAGGTCCGGCACAGGCGCCGTATTTCCACCTTTTGCATCTGTTTGGCTTTGGGGCCGAGTTCTTTGACAACCTTGAGTTCGATAGGAAGTCCGTGACAATCCCATCCCGGAACATAAGGAGAAAATTTGCCAGACATTGTCTTGTGCTTAACAATAACATCTTTTAAAATTTTATTGAGAGCATGACCCATATGTATATCTCCGTTCGCATACGGAGGGCCGTCGTGAAGGACAAATGAATTCGCCTTGTCGCGAGACTTGAGAATCGAGGTGTAGATGTGATCCCTGTTCCATTTTTCGATGTACTTGGGCTCCCTTTCGGGAAGATTTGCCTTCATCGGAAAATCCGTTTCGGGGAGATTGATTGTTTTTGAGTAGTCCATAAGCACCTCGTAAAAATACCTTAGCCGGAGGGGCAAATCCTGGCCTTACAATTCGCTTGTATTCGCCACGATGCCACGGTTCTCAAATAACAAGAGAAATCCGGATTAAGCGCCGCCGGAAATATTCACAATAAATATGATAATGTGCGGATACGGCGGACAACCCATAACTAAAGTCGCAAGGGTGAGTGTCAAACACAAAAACTTGAAGCGAAAGCGCTATTAGCTGGTGAAAATTCTGCTTGTTTAATACTGATGTGTGATATAATCGCTGTGCATGAATAATGAGAAGATGACAGTAGAAGAAATTAAGACTTTTCAGCAGGCCAATGCGGCAAAGAGGAAAAATCCCGTGTGTGTGGTGGCCGAGAACATACGTAGTATCTACAATGTCGGCTCGTTTTTTAGAACCTGTGATGCCGCAGCGGTGGACAAACTCTACCTGTGCGGATATACGGTCTATCCACCCCGAAAAGAACTGGAAAAAACCGCTTTGGGCAGCACCGCTTCTGTTTCGTGGGAGCGTCATGAGGATACACTGCATCTGCTGCGGCTAAAGCGTTCAACGGGCTATTCCATCGTGGCCTTTGAACACGCACATGCAATGAATGATTTGTACGACAGTGAGATCACTTTTCCCCTGTGCGCCGTCTTTGGTAACGAAGTGAGCGGAGTTACCCAGGATGTCTTGTCATTTTGTGATAATGTTCTGTATATACCTATGCTGGGGCAAAAGGAATCCCTGAACGTTTCGGTCGCCTGTGGTGTTGCCCTGTATGAAATTATCCGCAGGTTGCGAAAATAAGTGAAAATTTATTTTTGTAATAAAAACTTGCCGGGAAATACGAATAGTTAGCGGTGTGGTGATAAGGGTCTTTCGTTTTCAAGAAAATGATGGATATTCGACTTTATATGAAGTATAACAGATTTTTTACGCTAAAGAGTATTATAAGTGTTGCCGATAAGCTCTGGGTTGTTGTTTGAACATGGATGTGAATAATAAAATGTTAATGATTGGGAATAAATCGTAATTTTTAAAAATTTATTGACAATAAAAATGAACGGGGTTAAATGTTCAGTTGTCATAGCTTCGTGATTATGTCAGATATGCGGAGTTTTTGATACAGCTTATTTGCAGACGAAGATGGGTTTGTTGCCGGCTTTTGGGTTGGTTTAAACAATATTGATCGTAACTGGAAGGAACTTATTTGTTTGTGGAAAAAGCAAAAAATCTCTCCTTATCGTGTATTGGGTCTAAGGGTCAATGCCATTGCACGGCGTGTGACTTAAATATAAAGAAATCATCTTTAAGTTCGTTGTTTGGATAAAAAAATAGGCTTGCACTCTTTTGCAGGCTGCGGTTTTATTGGATCGTTTGCGAATGTGTCGATAATCTGTTTTGAAGTGCATTCGTTTTTTTGTTTGACGTTTTTTCCGGTTTATTCATCTATTGAATCATAAACCGGACGTTAAGTCGGAGAAGCTTTTGTCCTGATAAGTTCTTTCAGGGGTATGCTTTTTCGCCGTGCTTTGTTTTATTAAAGTGCGTTAATTTTATGAAAATGTATCTGCAAAGCAGATCATTTATTTAGTTGCCTATTATAATAGGGAGGAGAATGAGTTATGAAAAAAGTTCTTGCAACACTCGTGCTGATTCTTGTTGCTTCTACTGTTTCAGCAGCAGAAGTAACAGTCGGTGCATGGGGTCGTGGTCTCTTCGTTCCATATTACAACGATGGAGATAACGATGCTCAGACAATGGATGCAGTATCATGGGGTGCCGGTAATCCTCGTGTAGGTGTAACCATCAGTGGAAACTCTGACAATGTTGGTTTCCAGTTCGACTTCAACGGTGATGGAAACAAAGTCGGTCCTACTGACCAGCAGAAAATATGGGTTAAGCCTGTTGATATGCTTACTGTTTCTGTAGGTTGTGCTTACGACGATACTCTTCGTGGTAACGGTACTTTCGGTTCTTGGGATTGGTTGCGTCCTTCTGGTATCAGCGGTGAGGATGTTACTTTCTACCGTGTTAGAACAGACATGAACGGTAATGTGGGAAAACAAGGAGCGATCTTCGCTCTTGATCCTATGAAAGAACTTCATGCCTATGTTTCTTTCAACAGCCTTTCTTCATCAACTTTGATGGAAGATGCAATGAAGAACATCCAGGTCGGTGCTGGTTATACTATCGGTACACTTGGACAGATCCGTGCACAGTATGTTGGCGTTTTTACTCCGAAGGGAACAAAAACCGGAGATCAGGAAGTTACTGTAACTGCAGGTGCAACTGAAGATGACCCTGCAACTGTTTCTGGTACACCAGCTGCATATGCTTCTGACGATGTTGACGCAAGTTATGTCAATGCCGCTTTCAAATTGACTATGGTTCAGAATCTTTATGCTGACCTTGGTATGTTCTACTATACTAACGGTGATGATGCTGGTAAAGACATGGTATTTGCTGCTTATGTTAAATACACAATGGGCGCAATAGGTATCCATGCTCTTGCTAATATCACTTTAGGCACTACTGATCTTGATGGCGACGATGCAACTGGTATCGAGGGTGGACTTGGTCTTGATTATGCTCTTGGTAATGGACTTGGCGTTGTTGCTGACTTCCGTTACTTTGACGAAAACCATGTTCAGATTAAAGATGGCAACATTGCAGCACTTGTTGGTGTTGAGAAAGGTTTCAGCAATGGTAAAATCGGAGTTGGTGTTCAATTCGCAACAGCTCAGATTTTTGGCGAAGCTGGCAAAGGGTCAGAAGAAACTACCATCGCAATACCTGTTAAAGTTGAATACAGTTTCTAATCTGATTAGACTGGAATTTGCCTAAAACAAAATCAGTCTTTCGGTTGAAAATTGGACGACTGTGAAATAGCCCCTGCGGAATTAATCGCAGGGGTTTTTTTGTGAATGCGTTCCGGTGTGCGAGTTGATGTAATATATTCCTTGACGACTCTTGTGAGTTAAATAAGTACATATTGCGTGTAAACTGCTAAAGAGTATTCATTTGAATAATACATGTCCACCTTGATATGGTTGATACATCATTCAAAATTTTTATATGCTCTTTGGAAATGTGTTACAAAATAATGAATCGTTAAGAGGTGATAATGAATAATGTTATTATAATGACTGTGGTTTTGTTCCTTTGTATCTCCTGTGCTACAACAAGCAGGTCAAGTTCTGATAGTTCTCCTAGCACTTTCTCCGATACACCATCCTTTGAAATGGTAAAAACTTTTGTTCATTTTGAGAAAATACTTAAAAGAGAATTAGAAAAAAAAGAAGTTGTGATCAGATTGCATCCATCATTGAATGCAGTAAGCATTGATTTTCCATCCGGTGTTTATCATTACGCGCTCTTTTTTGATAAAAATGCCCGAGGCAGGTGTGTGGCGGCAATCGGTAGTTTTCTTTCAGGTTTTGAAACCAAATCACTTAATACAGATGCAAAAAGAAAAAATGATTTATATGGCGTTACCATGTCAAAAATGGCTTGGGGTAAAGCGAAAACTACTAGCGAAGCCGAAATTCTGCCAGAACTGCGCTTTAGTCATGAATTTAAAAATGATATTCCATATTTTACTATATTTATTCCCGGAATGGATAATCGATTATACAGCGGCGCTTCGGCTACCAAGATTAAGTTTTCGGTAGACATGTGTCTTTTTTTGTCCAGATCCGAAGCCGAGGCTTTGAAAGAATATTTTTCAGAAGAGTATATCATGGAAAAATTAAAAGAAGCGGATCCTTTTGTGAATAAAGAAAATCGTGATGTGTATTAATAATTGCAAAGGGTTGTTTACAATGAATAATGTATTATCGCGTTTTTGTATTTTACTTATGATTTTTTTAAGTCTTCCGCTGTCTGCGTCTGTAATATTTAGCGGCAGAGCCGGTGTTGATATGGCTTTCAGATATTCTTCATACCAGTCCCGACAAGCGGATGGAGAGAAGAAGTATTACGAATTCGGAATTCCTTCTGATGATCCGGATACCGCCCTTGAACTCAGTGCGCTTTTAACTGAAAAAAAATTGAGTTCTGAAGTCACTGTGCGCCTGGACAGTATTGAAACGGGTGTTGAATCAGCATGGGTTTCTTACGATTTCGGCTTGATTAGCGCCAAATATTCCGCGATTGGCCTGTGTTCCCGCTGGAATGATGATATGCTATTTTTCGATAAGGCCGATGGCAGTGCATTCGATATAAGCATAGCGGATCTGGCTTTTTTTACGATTATAGGGCTGAAGAGTGAAACAGGCGGTGGATTGCAAGATATCGATTCCAGAATATACCCTGTCATGTCGACAGGCCTTGACGTTAAATTTTCTTTGTTTTCGATGGCTATTGGCGGTGTACTCGATATAAATCCAGCATCCAAATATGAAAAGGCTTACACCGTCGACACTGATGGTGACGGCTTATATGATGCAGAACAACTGCAGGCCGAGTCATATACCGGATACATGGGTTTCGTCAATGCCGGGTTTGATATGAATCCAATTTCATTGGAGGCTGCTTTTTCCTATGGCAAATCTATAGGTAATGTGACTGAATCAGAAGAATTAACAGGTAAAGATCCGGTCGCTTTGGGTGTTCTGGCGACCGTTGCCTTTACGATGGGACAGACCGAATTCGGAAATAGTTTCTATTGGACACATGTACAGAAAGCGGGAAATAACGAGGGCAGAGATGTGACGGGGTTTACTCCGGTTGATGCTTATATTCAATATAAGTTTGATAATAATTTCTATATAAAACCATATGTAAGCTATAACAGATATTCTATGGATCGCAATAAAGAGGGGTCTTACAATGAGATTATCGGCGCAGTTCGTGCCGGTTTTGTCTGGTAAGGTAATATCTGAAAATTACAGTACTACAAAAAAACCTTTTGCCAATGGCAAAAGGTTTTTTTGTGCAGGCGCAGAGGGACTCGAACCCCCAACCACCGGTTTTGGAGACCGACGCCCTACCATTGGGCCATGCGCCTTTATGGTGACAACTATTGTTATTATATGCCTATCTGTCAACAATAGAATGTGTGTACTATTGCAGATTATTATTGTTTTGTCAGCTCGATCAGAGTTGCACCCCAATTCGAACCGTCATCATCGTATCCCGAGACAATTTTAGATTCTTCCAGGTAACGGT
>JAEWVL010000430.1 GCA_023396665.1 Spirochaetota bacterium | reverse complement strand
TATCCGAGATTTGATTGTCGGCAATATTCTCTTTGTGACAGGCCGGATTCATTAAATGCGTTTATCTGTTCCTGCCAGTACTGTGTGCGATTTTTACTTGATGTCATGATAGCTTCTCCCCTAAAATACGGAGAGAATATCACGTCTCAGTTCATTTGGGAATATGGGGAGTAATTGACGCTTACTTATAACCGTGAGGGCAGTATCGAAACGGTATTCAATGTGATGGAAGCGTTTTGATGTTGAGCTGGGGGCGGTTGGTTGTTCACCTTTCAGCGTTATAGTAGTAACGATCTGTCACTGAAAATTGTTGTTCTATTTTTTCGTAGTAATTGATATTTGTTCGTACGTAATCCCTCTTTTGTGAGTAGCTGCCATGGTAAAAGCATCGTTTGAATCCATAAACGATTATGTTTTTTAGCTGTTTTGGAGTAAGACTGAAATTGTCACATGCCAATGAAATTTCATTCGTGACTGTCGTATTTGAAACCAGGCGATTGTCTGTGCACAGAGTTACCGATAGATTGTGATCAAGCATCTTCCGAAGGGGATGCATTGCAACGGTTTTGATTTCAGGTACCGTTTGCAGATTACTGGTGAGGCATACCTCAAGAGTTATTCGTTTTTCGGCTATGTAATTCGCGAGACTTTCAATGTAGGCTTTTTTGTCGCTGATATCAGTGTCAACGATGCGTTCTTCGCTGAAAAGGAACAAACCATGGCCTATACGATCGGCGTGACATTTTGTGATTGCCTGAAAAATCGATTCCGGGCCGAAAGCTTCTCCCGCATGAACCGTTTTCATCATAAAATTACGATGAATAAATTCGTATGAGTCCCGATGATTGTCGGCGGGGTAGCCGTATTCGGCACCTGCAATGTCAAAGGCGACAATCTGCGCGTCTGTTGAATCACGAAGTGCAATTGCAGCCTGTGCAAGTTCGAGCGATAGCAGTCGTATCGTTTCCCGTTGCGGCGAATAATGATGCATGTTGAAAAACTGCCGGTAGTATTCTGAAAAATGTTCATTGCAAAATCGCATCGCACAAAGAATGATTCCGTAGTCAAACGGCGGCTCGTCTGGAGTAAGCGAACCGTTTATCTGTTTTTTTGCACGTTTCAGTCCCTTGTCGACAGCGAGCACAACATCCTTCAGATTCTGGTGCTGATTGATATGAAGCTGCGGGGCATAGCGAATCTCGATATAGCGTACACCCTCTGAGAAATTGTCGATCGCCAATTCGTATGCGATCCGTTCGAGAGACTCCTGTGTCTGCATTACTGAACAGGTAAGTCCGAATCCAGTTAGGTATTCTTCAAGAGATGCATATCTGTCTTTAAAAACAACTTCCCGTAATCCATCTTGTGTGTATGACGGCAGCGCACATCCATTCTGTTTTGCAAGATCAATCAGAGTGGGAATACGAAGCGATCCGTCCAGATGCAAATGCAGATCGGTTTTCGGTATTGCTTTTAAGAATTCCGGTGAAAATGCGGACATAGTCAGCCCCTTTCAATTGTTTCAATCAGTTCATGTATGTGACTCCAGCGCTCTTCGTCGAAGGTACAGGCACCGATGCATTCAACAGCGTTTGCACCCATAATAGATGCGATCTGACCGCACTTATCGAGAGGCAATTTTTTGACAAATCCATACAGAAAACCGGAAGCCCAAAGATCTCCGGCTCCCGTTGTGTCCACAACCTTCGAGACGCGCACAGGTTCTGCCTTGACGACATCGCTTCTGTTACTCAACAGGGCGCCGTCCTTTCCCATTTTAACGGCGGCAAAACTGCAGTATTTCGATAGTAGATCAAGCGATTTTCGAGAGTCTTTTTCTCCTGTGAAAGCATACGCTTCGTCCTCGTTTGCGATAACAATATCGACATAGTTTTCAAGAATTGCGGGAAGAATTGTTTTGCAATCGTTGACCACTTCGAAGGATCCGAGATCAAGGCTGACAGTGCAGCCCGCGGCTTTGATCTTTTCCAGGGCGCTTTCGAGTAAATTGCGTTTAAAAAGAAGATATCCTTCGATATGTACATGTGAAGCATCTGTAAAATCATCATTAGTGATGTCAGTAGGTTCCAGATCGGAAGCGGCTGACAGGTTTGTCCGCATTGTTCTTTGCCCGTCGGGAGTGATAAGACTCAGGCAGCGAGCACTTGTTTTATCTGGGTTGAATTTGAATCGCGAACAGTCACCCCCTTGTTTTGTATAACAAATCTGGTAAAATTGCGCGTTATCATCGTTTCCGAGTTTACCGACAAATGCGGTTCTAAGTCCCAGACGTGTTGCTGCAAATGTGGTATTTGCGGCCGCTCCACCCGGAGCAATAACAATATCATCAGTATCAATTCGTGCAAGAATGGAATCCATTTCCGCGTCATCGACTAGAACCATTCCCCCCTTGGCGCCGCGTACATTATGCAGAAAATCATCCTTTACCGTTGCCAGTAAATCAATGATGGGTGAACCAACTCCAATAAGATCAAGTGTCATTTTTACCTCTACGCTTCAGCGGTTAAGTTTTTGAGTGAGATCGTGAGTTTTTCTTTCATAACATTCATCTCATCAAGTTTTGCACGTTCTTTGGCGACAATATCTGCGGGTGCATTGTTTGCAAATTGCTCATTCGAAAGTTTTACGTTTACTTTCGCCAGTTCTGTTTCAACGCGGGTTAGTTCTTTTTCGAGACGCGCCCGTTCTTTATCGAAGTCGATAAGTCCGGACAGCGGTAGATACAGTTCTATGTCTTCACCGATGATCGCGCAGGCATCACTTTTTTTCGGCTGGTAATTGCCGTCAATAGTGACCGATTCAGCGCGTGCCAGAGTTTTCAAATGCAGTATGTCACGCTTGGCAACGGTAAGCGCACGTGTATTTGCGGTTTTGATAATAACCACCGCCTTTTTGTCGGGGGGGATATTCATTTCACCGCGTATGTTGCGTATGCGGTAAATGATTTCCTTGAACAGTTCAGTGTCCTTCTCATCATCCTCGAAAACAAATGACGCATCAAATTGCGGCCATTCGGCGGTTATGATCATTCCGTTTTCGGGCTGTATCGTATGCCAGATTTCTTCTGTGATAAACGGCATGAACGGGTGCAGCAGTTTGAGAGAATTTTTCAGAACAAAGAAAAGTACCTGACGAGCGGTTTCTGCTGAGGCATCGTTTTCGTTGGAATACAAACGCGGTTTGGTAAGTTCAAGATACCAGTCACAGAATTCGTGCCAGTAAAATTCATACACGGTACCGGCAGCATCGTTGAATTTATATTCGGTGAGCGCTTTATCGGTTTTTGCGATGCTCCGGTTGAGTGATGTTAGTATCCACTTGTCAAAAGTCTCAAGAGAGTCTGCCTTAATAGGGTGCTCGGTGAAATTGTCGCCGAGATTCATGAGGATGTATTTCGTCGCGTTCCAGATTTTGTTGGTGAAAGACCGGTATCCTTCTATACGCTTTTCTGACATGATGATGTCGCGGCCCTGCGCCGCAAAAACGGCGAGTGTGAAGCGGAGGGCATCGGTGCCGAATTTGTCCATCATCACTAGCGGATCGATTACGTTCCCTCGTGATTTTGACATCTTGTTACCGTGTTCGTCGCGAATAAGGGCATGTATGTAGACGTCTTTGAAGGGAACTTTTTTCATGAATTTCATTCCCATCATTATCATTCGCGCAACCCAGAAAAAGATAATATCAAAAGCGGTGACCAGCGTACTTGTCGGATAATACTTGTCGAGCTCGATTGTGTTGTCCGGCCATCCCATTGTTGAAAAGGGCCATAAGCCCGAAGAAAACCATGTGTCGAGAACATCTTCGTCCTGTTTGATGTTTTTCGATTTGCATTTCGGACATTCAGAGGGATCGTCCATTTCAACGATGATTTCGCCGCAGTCCTGGCAATAAAATGCGGGGATACGATGTCCCCACCACAGCTGTCGTGATATGCACCAGTCGCGTATATTGTACATCCATTCGTAATAGGTCTTTGCCCAGTTTGAGGGTACGAAATTGATTTTCTCTTCTTCGACGACTTTGATGGCGTCTTTGGCGAGGTCATCGATTTTGACAAACCACTGTTTTGACAGATACGGTTCAACGATGGTCTGACAGCGGTAGCAATGTCCGACAGAGTGGGGGTTTTCCTCGATTTTCTCAAGCAGTCCCATCGCTTCGAGATCGGCAAGTACAGCTTTTCGCGCTTCGAAACGGTCGAGTCCGGCATATTTGCCGCCGTTATCGTTTATCGTTCCGTTGTCATTGAGGATATTTATCTCTTCGAGATTGTGGCGTTTGCCCATTTCGAAGTCATTGGGATCGTGTGCAGGTGTGACCTTGACCAGTCCTGTTCCGAACGATGCGTCAACGTATGAATCGGCGAAAATCGGTATGGGTCTATCGACAAGCGGAAGCATGACAAGTTTTCCGATTAGATCCTTGTAGCGTTCGTCGTCGGGATTGACCGCGACACCGGTGTCGCCGAGCATAGTCTCGGGCCGTGTGGGCGCGACGATTATGTATCCCCCCCCGTCTTTTAAAGGATATTTTATATGGTACAATTTGCCAGGCAAATCTTTATATTCTGTTTCGATGTCTGAGAGTGCAGTGGTGCAACGCGGACACCAGTTGATGATGCGATGCCCCTGGTAGATG
>JAEWVL010000410.1 GCA_023396665.1 Spirochaetota bacterium | reverse complement strand
GGGGGATAGGAGCATCAAGGCGCCAGGTGATATTCATAGGCTGAGAACCGGAATGGGATTCAATACTGACAGCTCCCAGATTGACAAAGCCCATTGACCGATCGTACTGATCGGAACTCTGTTCGCGGACAAAGAGGATAATTTTTTTACCGCTACTCTTATGCTCTATATATGATAATCCTCTTCCCTTATCGGGACGAGCAGAATTCTGTGACTGCCAGTGAAAGAGATTTTCACTGATCGCATAGTCATGATAGAGTGTACTCGGCGAGAACTTCTTTTCAGTTTTCTGAAGAGTCACAAAGAGAAGTTCACAATGTAACTGTTTCAGTATGCCCTCAACTCAAGAGCAAATCTCTCAGTTGATAATCCTTATGCCCTCACCCGCGCTACTGGCGAGAGTCTCTCCCAGTGAAAGTGAGTGTTGGGGCATAGGGTGATGCTACAGAATTATTACTCACAGCTATTGATGACAAAATTCATGAATTATTTCAGTCAATCTCTGCTTCTCGTTTGACTCATTTGTTTTGAATCTGTAAAGCGGTATTCCGTTTGACTGTAATATTCGATTCTTGATATCATCATGTTCGGACTGTTTGCTGTCCTGTTCATGATACCTTATTCCGTCCACCTCTAAAACAAACAACCTGCTTTTTGATACCCTGTTATAAAAGAGAAAATCCACGTGAGTCCACGGGTGAAGAATGTATCTTCTTTCTTCATTACTGAAGGTATCTGGGATGTTCACAAGATCACCAAGCCTGGTATGCATAGAATATCCGATATAGCGATGCAATTTTAAAACCTGATTGATTACCTCACACATCAGCAATTCAGTTTTATAGACATTCGGGCGCTTTCTATACCTTGACAGCAGAACGTCGGTGCATTCTGAATACAGAATGTCAAAGACTGAGCGTACCGTTGACTCTTTGGTGATATCCGAACCGTAGAGATATTCGGCATATTTAATGAAATCGCAAATGGCGTTATTGGATGAGTGATAAACTTTATCCGACACTATCACCGTCACTTTGTTTCTGCCTCTTGAGATAGCGACATTTAAAAGCTCCCTGTTCGTGACAAAATCATACAGTCTATTCTCGATAGAATCGGGATCCTTAATTAAAGAATTAACCACAAACGACAGTATAACTTCATCCTTCTCTCTGCCCTGAAACTTATGAATGGTGTCAGCTTCAACACGATCCATTGCGTATCTTTCCGCAACAAGATTCGCCTGATAACGGAAAGGAGAGATGATACCGATGCTTTCAGATGCAGATTTTTTCAGTATATTATCGATCTCATCAATTTCTCTCTGGTTATATAAGCCCTTGCCCTTAGGATTTCGCCTGGCATGGTTTCCCGGAACCGTTTTTATGATTTCAATATGCCTCCCGGAATTACCTGTCATTGCAACAAGTTCACCGTCATAGAACACCCTGTTGCAGAAGTTGATGATATCCGCCGCACATCGATAGTGTTCCCGCAACAGGGTGACCGGCACACCCGCAACCGCATCCTTGACGGATTTCAGTATCGAATTGGATTCATAACGGTATTGTTCCGCAACAGCATATTCCGCCGCTAACATTTCAGATTGTGAAAAGAGCCGCTGCTCGTCTATCTGCTGAAGCTGTCGCGAATCGCCTACGACCACAAGGTTTTTCGCACAAGACATAGCAAGTATGCTGCTTAACAGATCACCCTGCGAAGCTTCATCGATGATCAGGTAATCAAAAGTAAAATCTTTTGGAATATTGTTAAGCAGTGATTGAGAGGTACTCAACACAAGGGGATAGCGGCTAACAAAGTCATAATAGTTTCTCTTATATGTATCCTTTGTAAAGTCTTTCTGAGGTTGAGCCCTGTAATGAATTCTGACAGATCTATCGAACATTATACGTGATAACACTTTCAGTTCTTCACCGAGTTGCTCTTTGTTCTGGTTTTTCAGAAATTTTCTATTCGCCTCAATTTTACCAGCAAGTTCGTTAACTTTATTCAGATAGTAATGTTTTTCGGCATTTCTCAACAGAACATCATTGTCCTGTGCTGTGATCTTAACCCTGAATTTAAACCCGAGAAACAGTCTTTCCAACAAACCAATTTTGCCCGGCGTTTTCAGACGGATAATCAGCGACATATAGTCGCTCGACGGTAAACCTGATTTGATATTCAGCGCCTCATCATAGGCCTTGTCATAATGTCTTTTTTCATTTTGAATGTCGATAAGTTGGGTTTCAAGACGGAAGGTGTCGACTTCGGTCTCCTGAATCTTTTTCATTAAAAGCAGCAATTCACTGATTCTTGAAGGGGAAATGGGTTTGACCGCTTCTTCATTTTGCTCAAGAAAAGCTGAGAGCTCAGAATTATGATCAGACTCGAAGAATTTCTCGACGTTTTCCATTCTGCCTAAAGCAGCAACGAAAAATGAACAGCTCTCTGCCTTCAGTTTATCATAGATATTACTTATCGCGGTATTATTATTAGAAACAACCGCACAGTTTTTTCCCCGGTATATAATATTCGCAACCAGATTAAGAATCGTTTGAGTCTTTCCGGTACCCGGAGGACCTTCAATGACGGATATCGTGTTTATCAATGCCGCATTAATGGCTTTAACCTGGCTCTGGTTAAAAGCAAACGGAACAATCTGCACTGCTTCATCTGCTACGGGTTTACAATACCCTTGTAAATATTCGAAAAGCACAGAATTCGAAGGAGGGGTGGTAATGCGTTTATAGTTTTGTGACAGGTAATACAAGGGGGATTCGTTGCCGTCGAGAGTACCTGCATATTCGGCAAGCTGCGCATAATATTTCAAGATATCCCTATACCGATTGTCTCTTAACGTTACATCCTTTTCGAACAAATTTGCCTTATTAACGTACACTCTATAGTATCCGTTTTCAAACATGTCTAGTTTATTTGCGGAAACCATTTTACCATTAACATAAACATCCTGCTTCTCAATATCAATGCTTCTGATTTTATTTATAAAGTGCACACTCTCGGCTTTATAAAAGAATTTTCTTTCAGCGCCCTTAAAATATATGTCATAACCGGTAAAATTACCGTAATAATATGCGGTGAATACCGCCTGCAGTGAGCTAATTCTCTCTTCCCATTTTTGACGTTCCTTATTGAAGAGCAAAACTGCCATATTTTCGATATCCAGTTGTACCTTTTCTCCCATAAAGGATCCTCTTTACCCTGATTCTATATTCTCGTATTTTTGCCGGTAGTCTGTTTTAATTTTAAGATAACGTTGTACAACGACCAGGCTTGGATATATGATTGAGTCTTTTATGCCCTCACCCGTAGGACAGGAGGTCTCAGCTCGTCACCGGCCACGGATGGCCGAACATGTGACGAGTCGCGCTCCGGCGCGCCCCTCTCCCAGCGTGGTGTGATTACGTTAAGATGAGGGCGAGGGGCTTCGAAAGAAAACACCTATTTCAACGGTAACTCCATTGGAACTACTGTAAGTACTATTTCTTTGCCGTTTGAAAGTTTATATCTGAACTTCTGCACCTTCGTAAAAACTTCATGCTTCGGATATACCAAAAAGAGCCGTACATCTTGTTGATTCTCTGGCGGCAATACCATTGCATACGAAAGCAGTTGATACAAATCGGCCTGCGAGATACCCGACTTGCCGTCGAGACTGTTTTCATCTAACAGTTTCCACTTGGCATCGATGATACAATAGGTATCGCCGCTTGTACAGGTGATATCGGGTTTCATGATAAATTTTCGCTGATTGCTATCGTTAATAATCAAAGGCTTTTGCGGTTTATGTGACTTCAGCTCCATAATATTCGCTAAAACAAGTTCTTCATTATTAGTAACAAGCTTGCCGTCGCGCTGTAATCGTTCATACAAATAGGCCTCGAAAATTTTCTCCATCGGAAAGAGCAAGGCGCAAGCGATGGTGCTGCCCGAAAAGGTAGAGAATGATCGGTGACCGAGAAAGACAAGCGCCCACACAAGCGCTTTCTCATAATACTTATTTGTGCGGTTGCATTGACACTGCGCGTAGTCTTTTCGGTAATCGCTTGATTCGCTCACCTCATCAAAGACAAAAAGAAGTTCCCTTATTTGACGAACATTCTCAAACCATGTGCTGAAATCTTTCAGATAACACAGCGCTGATTTGATAATTCTGTTATGTGCTATGTCGGGAATATAAGAGTCATGAGAGACATAGAAGCGCTCTTTATGGGCGATGTTCAGTTTAACATGCTCGCCGACCACCAGCTTGCCTCGCAGAAAAGTGCTGTTATATTCTTGAGCGACGTAATCTGATTTAATGCCCTTCTTTACGATGGAGAAAACTTCGTTTATGAACAACGATATAAATATTTCAAAAAGGGGCATTTTGCTGTCAGTTTTCAGATGAGCCGTGTCGAAGTGTTTATAACCCGGCAGATGGCAAATTGTTTTTAGCATGGCAAGATAGGTATTTTTACTTTGCTCAGGATCTTTCTGGTCAGAGTGAATCTTGGGTAAAATCTCAAGTACGAAACCTGAGGCTGTCTGGATGATACCGAC
>JAEWVL010000457.1 GCA_023396665.1 Spirochaetota bacterium | reverse complement strand
AAGGAGACTATTGCACTTGCGGCCTTCGTTCTTGTAATAGCTCTGATGTCCGTATTGACGATGGACTTGCTGCTTATTCCGGTTGTTTTTTTCGCAAAATCGCAACCCGCACTGTACACAGAAATCTTCACTGTCGCACTTGCTTCCCTGATCACAGTCTATTTTATTTACAGAATTGCCATGACCGTTCTGTTCTGGATAAAAAACGGTTTTTCACTAAAAGAAGTATTCGCTTCTTTTCTTTCGGGAAGATTACGGGCCTTTCTGGTTTTCGTGTTAACATTCATAGCGGTAATTCTTTGCATCATAGTAATTTATTATCTTTTCAGATACAACACTTCACTTATCACAGACATGGCTGGATGATATGGGAGTACTACTTGATTTCGACAAATACTTCTTTAATTTTCCTAAAATTGAGCGGGAACACGACTTTGATTTTTTCTGGTCGAACGCCTTTACCGACCTGAAAAAAGTCGCTATTCAGCCGAGCTGCGACAAAGGCGGCAGTGTTCAGAAGAACGCCTTCACAAAATACTCCATCGGTTTTCGAAGCTATGCGAAAACCATTATCAACGGACAGCTGTTTGTTCCCGAGAAAAAATCTTTCCCGAGACCCGTCATTGTTTTACACGATTATGCGGAAAAAGAATACTTCAAGGGCCTTACACTTGACCCCTCATTCGCATGGCTCTTTGTGGAACTACGAGGTCATTCGATCGTAAAGAGCATTGATCCTGATCTTAAAAGAAACATCGAAGAACTTACTCCGGGATATCTGAAAGAAAACATTCTAGAACCGGAAAACTACTATCTAAAAGCGCTTTACCTTGATGCCCTTCGAGCGGTCGATTTTCTTCGTCTTTTTAAGGACAATTCCCTTGATTGCGCCCATATCGCGATAATGGGAAAAGGACTTGGTGCGGCCGCCGCAGTCTTTGCAGCAGCCAACTCGGATCGAATCAGCGCCCTGGTTATCGATTCGCTTTCATTTTGTAATATTCCCGTCAGCCTAAACATTTCCGAAGGGGTCATTCCCGAAGAGATCAACGCGGCGGCATCTGACATTCGGTCAAAGAAACGAATCGTCCGCAGAAATCTTCATTATTTTGACGCGCTCAATTTCGCCGACAGAATAAAGTGTCCGCTCTTGTCTATTACCGGCATAAAAAACCGCACGGCACCGGCAGAATGCATCTTCGGCTTTTTCAATATTGTTTCTTCAAATAAGATGTTCGAGATTTATCCGGATGACGGTTACCACGCGGGCGGCGAACAGCAGTTCAAAAAGACAGCCGCATGGCTGCGACGTCACGGTTCGTTGTAGAACAAACCGGTCTCAGGGAACGTAATAGCCGCCCCACTCCGCACCACGCTGCCCCTTGTTAAGCACTTCAATTGAAATTTCAGACCACCAGTCCGAGTACTGTTTCGGTCGCAAACTCTGATATACAAGCGCATAGCGGTATTCTTCTTTTTTATTTATCTCATCGTAGAGAGAACCCAGGTTTTTCCGATCAGTAACATGAATATAGGAGCCGCCTGTTTTTTCGGCGATGGCACGCAATTGTTCATTAGCCCTTGTAAAAGATATGACATAAACGGGAACAAAATGGGTCATCGCATAATCGATTACTTTCTGCTGGGTATAGGCGGAAAAATATCCCCCCCCCGAACTCACAAGCACCACTGCACGTTTAGATTCTGCGGCAACAACTTCTGAAATGCTGTTATACAGCACACGACCGAGATCGGCACGCCCCGAGTAGTCAGCCTCCCGCACAGATTTGAGCGCCCGCAAACGGCTCCAGTCATAATCCATCGCCACGTAATAATCATCATCATAATTGACGATTTTTACCCGATCGTTTTTCTTCAGCTTCGTAAACAGAAAATCGCTCACCCACTCCAGATCATCGGCATACTGCTGCATCTGCGCAGAACGGTCAATCGCCAGTACGATTGTAGCCTTCCGGTCTCTTGTGGACAAATAGGATATCTGCGCTTTTCTGATTCTTGCCTTGTCCTCAAAGACGGTAAACTGCCCGGCATCGAGTCCGAAAACCGGTGCACCGCTGCGGTCACGCACATTAACATATATGGCAACAGTAGGGTACTTCGCCACATCGACCGAGGCGATTTCGACATCCAGATTTGTATACATGTTCCGTGTCGGTGTAAATGTAAAGATTGTTTCCCTCGCGTGATCCAGCGCATAGAACGTTCCCTCACGGTCAAAGACAGCGCCGTAGGTTCTCGAAAATGATTCATCGCCGTCTTTCCACGACGAGAAGCGCTGTACAGAACGCGAAGGTATATGGTAGAGAATTATTCCCGAACGTTCATCACTGATTACAAGAAAATCACCGTTAATGCTCAAACCCCGGGGCAAAGCGATGGCATCGTCGTGTATTGCTGAAATATAGTTGCCTGAGCTATCGAAAACGAGAACGCGTTTATTCCCGGTATCGCTGACATACAGACGATTGCCGTGAAACGCTATGTCGCTGGGATTCGACATCTCTCCTTCGTACGAGCCCTTCTTTCCGAACTTGAGTAAAAAAGCTCCCTGCGGTGTAAACTTCTGAACACGGTTATTTCCCGAATCAACAACGTAGAAATATCCTCTCTCATCGAAGCAGACGCCCTGCGGCCCGTAGAAAGAGCCTTTTTTCGATCCTTTCGACCCGATTTTCTTTCGCGTTTTAAGATTCTCATCGGCGAGATAAACATTATTATTGGCAAAGTCCGAGTAGACGACAAGTGCGCCGCGAACGTCGATGCCGTAAATTTTCGCATTCTGGGAAACGACGTGAATGAGCTGTCCCCCGGTCGGTCCGAAACGGACAATTTTTCCACCGGTGAAAGATGTGACGTAAATGCGTTTATTTGCGTCAACCGCGATATCACAGGGATAGGGGAAACGAAAGCGGCCGGACATCGCCGAGTTTATGCGTGATGCTTCGGTAAAATTCCAGTTTTCGACCGGCGGAAAAGATGCCTTGCGATAACGAATCGCATCGATCTTCGCCTTCACCGAAGGATTCGCCGAGACCGAATAAAGTATCTCCCACTCGTTGAGAGCCTCATCGGTATAACCGGCAAGTCGGTAGGACCTTGCGAGATACTCGCGCGCACGATGATGTGAGGGATAAACAGAAACAGCCCTGCGAAAAAACTCGGCGGCGCCGAGATAGCTGTACCTGTTATAGTAGGCGATACCTTCTTTAAAGATGCCCTGAGCACGCTCGAAGGACGCGTGCTCCTGCGACTGGGAATACAGCAGAGTCGCGCCGGCAAAGAAGGCCGCAAGAGCCGATAGAAGTATAATTCTACGCATGGGCAATAGTGAGCATACTATTACTTCAAACGCAATATTTTTTTCAAATATTGCCCGGTATAGGAGCTTTTTACTTTCACGATCTCTTCCGGGCTTCCCACTGCGACAATATTCCCCCCCTTGTCGCCACCGCCGGGCCCCAGATCAATGATGTAATCGGAACATTTGATGACATCGAGGTTGTGTTCTATGACGAGCACCGTATTTCCACGCTCAACCAGCGAAGAAAGTACCTGCAAAAGCTTTTCCACATCGGCGAAATGAAGTCCGGTCGTCGGTTCATCAAGAATATAGAGCGTCTTTCCCGTCGCGACCTTTGAAAGCTCAGTCGCAAGCTTGATACGCTGCGCCTCTCCGCCCGAAAGCGTTGTCGCCGGCTGTCCAAGCTTGATATAGTCGAGTCCGACATCATGCAGTGTATCGAGTCTGCGTTTTATCGGAGAAATCGGCTCAAAAAAATCCCTCGCCTCGGAGACAGTCATCTCGAGAATTTCGTGTATATTTTTTCCCTTGTAGCGAACCTCAAGCGTCTCATGATTGTAGCGACGCCCTTTGCAGACTTCGCAGGTGATATATACATCGGAAAGAAAGTGCATCTCGATTTTTTTTATGCCGTCGCCCTCACAGGCCTCACAACGTCCACCCGGAACATTGAAGGAAAAACGGCCGACTTTGTAACCCCGTCTGCGCGATTCGGCAGTCGAGGCGAATAGATCCCGAATTGTCGTGAAAATACCCGTATAGGTTGCCGGATTCGATCGCGGTGTACGCCCGATCGGCGACTGATCGATATCAACAACCTTATCGATCTGTTCGTGACCGCTGATCTTGCGAAAAGCTCCGGGAAAATGTGTCGAGCGCATGATGAGATTGGAAAGCGCTTTATAGAGAATCTCCATCACCAGAGTCGACTTTCCCGAACCCGAAACACCGGTCACACAGACAAGGTTTCCGAGGGGAAAATTCACCGTCACATCTTTCAGGTTGTTCTCACTTGCACCGCTGAGCGTGATATATCCGCTGGATTCACGCCTTTTATCCGGAAGGGGGATAACGCGCTTGCCGCTCAGAAAAGCGCCCGTAAGGGAATTCTCATTCGCCATAATCTGCTCGGGACTTCCCTCTGCAATGATATAGCCGCCGTGTATTCCCGCACCGGGACCCAGATCCACGATATAGTCGGCCTCAAGCATCGTCTCGTCATCATGTTCAACAACGATGACGGTGTTGCCGAGGTCCCTGAGCTGCTTCAAGGTGGCCAGAAGCTTCTTGTTATCACGCTGATGCAGACCGATCGAAGGTTCATCAAGAACATACAACACTCCGGTCAGACTCGCCCCTATCTGCGTTGCAAGTCTTATACGCTGCGCTTCTCCGCCGGAAAGCGTTCCCGCCGCGCGATCTAGTGTCAGATAATCAAGACCGACATCGGTGAGAAAGGTCAGTCGCGCGCCAATTTCATTCAGAACCTGCGAGGCAATCTTGCGATCAGTCGCACTCAACTCAAGCGAAGTGACAAGCTGCCGCGCAGCATCGATCGATTTTTCGGTAATCTCGTAAATCGCGTGTCCCGCCACCTTTACAGAAAGAATCTCCTTCTTGAGCCTTCTGCCCCCGCAGGACTCACAGGGGGTGTCGACCATGAATCCTTCCATCCACCGGCGCATATCCTCTGACTTGGTTTCGCGATAACGCCGCAAAAGATTGGGGATCACCCCCTCGTATATTCTTCTCTGGGGATAAGAGGCGATCTCACTTGATGAGGCGCTTGCCCCGTGCAGAATAAGATTGCGATGCGCCTTCGGCAATTTGCTCCAGGGAATGGATGTATCTATGGAAAAATTTCGCCGCAAATAAGATGATTGTTCACCTGTCCACTGTTTACCCCAGGCATGCACCGCACCGCCGTCAATGGAAACGGAATCGTCCGGCACAATCAGGCGTTCGGAAAAAGTCAGTTTCACACCGAGTCCGCTGCATTCCGTACAGGCGCCATAGGGACTGTTGAATGAAAACATTCGCGGTGACAGCTCACTGATAGAAAAACCGCAATGGGGACATGCCAGCTTTGATGACAGCATCGTTTCCTGATCATCCACAATGAGTATGATCAGCCCGTCAGCCAGTTCGATCGCCGTTTCGATACTCTCCGCAAGGCGGGATCGAACCCCTTCTTTAATAACTATACGGTCGATAATGACATCGATCGTATGTTTTTGTGTCTTCTGCAATACAAGTTCTTCGTCAAGGCTCTTCTGCTCTCCGTCAACACGAACCCGTAAAAAACCCTTTTTTCTCAAGGTGTCAAAGGTGTCGGCATGCGTCCCCTTCTCTCCACGAACGACAGGTGCCAGTATCTGCAAACGCGTCTTCTCGGGATTCGCAAGAACCTGTTCAACAATCTGATCAACCGAGCGCGAAGAGATCTGAATGCCGCAATCGGGGCAATATGGTATGCCGATTCTCGCATAGAGTAAACGCAGATAATCATATATTTCTGTAACGGTGCCGACCGTTGAACGGGGATTTTTGTGAGAGGTCTTCTGTTCGATGGAAATTGCCGGAGAAAGGCCGTCGATAAAATCAACATCGGGCTTTTCCATAATACCGAGAAACTGGCGGGCATAGGCTGAAAGGGATTCAACGTAGCGCCGCTGGCCCTCGGCATAGATCGTATCAAAGGCGAGCGAGGACTTTCCCGAACCGGAAAGACCGGTCATCACCACCAACGCATCTCTGGGAATGGTCAGTGAGATGTTTTTTAGGTTATGCTCGCGTGCACCTTTGATGTGTATTGCATTATCAGATTTGCGTGACATTCATCGAACCGCACATGGGGCACACAACATCACCAAGCTCTTCCGGTTCACCGAATGCATTCTTTTTCTGGATAACGGTATCATCCCAGCGGTAATCACAATCATCGCAAACCAGACTCACATCAATACGTTGATCATTCTCGTCCAAGTCTGAATCACTTACGGCATCGACCGAATCTGACTCGTCGTCCTCAAGTTCTTCGTCTTCTTCGTAAAAACTGTCTTCGTATACTTCATCATCAAAATCTTTTTCAAATTCAAGACTCATAAATCCACCTGGATTCGTCAAGATTCTGCCAAAGGGCACTTTCTGCAGCCCAAACACGCGAGAAACCTGCCTTTAGCAGAATACAAAGAGGTTCACAAGCGCGAATTCCATGCCACATGACATCACTAGAGAAATAAGGTATTTTTTTGTCAAATAGATAAAGCCAATGAAAAAAAAAGAGTCAGTCGTACTTTTTGCCCTACTTTCGCACTTCAGGCATGGTGGGCAGCTGCGGTGGCTGCGGGCCGGGCAGCTGCGGCTCATCAA
>JAEWVL010000378.1 GCA_023396665.1 Spirochaetota bacterium | reverse complement strand
CTTCCTTTACATCACCGGCCTCTCCGAGATTAGGGATGTCTTTTTGCAGTATTACTTTTGTATTCATTTTGAAACTCCTTAAATAAACTTGTCGAGGAAACCGTTTCGGTTTCTGGGAAAGTATGTTTACAACAAAGCTCTCCCGAATTGATTATAACTTTCATTACTCGTTTTTTTCGTCACGGCCCTGATCAGGAACGCTTAATTTTCTGAAATCTATCCAGAGATCGAACAGTCCCCATGCGGAAATCATTATCGTGATCGGCAGAAGCGCTCCCGGAATGCCTATCGCCACGAATAAGAGAACTATCAGTGGCAAGGAAAATGGCGGAAGCTTTTTCTTTTTTACAAAAAAAACAAGTATGCCTATCGCCTGAATAAAGTAGAGAATCATGCAGATAAATGCACTGTTAAGACCTGCAAGAAAGGGCAGTGTTTCAGGTTTTTCTTTGAATACTGCCACAAGTGCTAATGAGGCGATAAGAATGAAAACTGTGTAATCGTTAAGCCGGAAGTTGTCAATACCAGCCGTTTGTAACGGAGTTTCCTCTGTTCCCTTTTTGCGAAAGGATTTGACAAGGAACTTCATTATCGGCCATGATATTGAGGACCAGATAAGAGTATTGACAAAATATACAAAGGGAAACATTACCGAAAACAGCTTCAGCATTTGATCGATTTCCGAGATGAAAAGAGTTTTGTTTTCCTCGGAAACCGGGTAGAGCTGTACAACTTCGAGAAACCTTTCTTTTATCAGTATGGCCATATCCACATTCACCGCATATTTCAGGAAGACAAACTGCGCACTGAATACGGTTGCGAGCGATAGCGATGCCGTGAGAATAAAAAACTGATATGACTTCTTATATCTGAATGTTATCCCCGCAACAAGACCGAGAATGCACGGTTGAACGTTTACCGTGAAGTAATCCGGCGATTGAAAGAAAAGCGCACACAGAGCCAGCGTCATTGTTGAAAAAACAACGATCGGAATTAATCCGTAGCGGCGAATAAGTGCGGGGGCCGCAATAAAAACCCCGAGTGATAAAAGAAAGGCGGCTGATTCCACGTTATTGCTCTATAAACGGAAGAAGTGCTATCATACGCGCGCGTTTCACTTCAATTGCGATATGACGCTGGTGCTTTGCACATGTGCCGGTTATTCGGCGGGGAAGTATTTTACCCCGTTCTGTCAAAAATTTCTCGAGAAGTTCAGAGTTTTTATAATCGATAGTGATGTCTTTATTGTGACAGAACTTGCAAACTTTTTTCTTGAAGCGCGGCGAACGGGACATTTTTCCTTCTTTGCGGTCATCATCCGATCCGCTCTGACGAAAACGATCTCCGCCTCTGCGTTGTTGTTCTCTTTGGGGCGCGGCCGAGGGGGCTGCTGCGGGAGCAGCTTCGGATGCGGTTTCTTCGGCTGTTACCGAACTCTCTACATCTTTAATTTCTTCTGACATGATGAATCTCCTTGTGAAAAATCCCTGTTATACAGGGGAAATATATCGAATGGGTATATGCGTAAGGGCGAACACTTTCCTAGAAGGGAATGTCGTCGTCATTGAACGCATCGGAAACATTTTCGCTTCTGCCGTAATCCGGAGCTGGTCCATCATAGGGAGCGGGAGCGTTTTGTTGCTGGAGAAACGATGAACCGTATCCCGAAGACTCCTGTCTGTTTCCATCCTGCCGGGTTTCAAGAAACTGAAACGAATCGGCGACTATTTCTACGGTTGAGCGGTTGTTTCCGTCCTTATCCTGCCAGGACCGTTGTTGCAGACGTCCTTCAACGGCAACACGATGACCTTTCTTTACATATTTTGCAAAGGCTTCACCCTGTTTTCCCCAGAGAATACAGTTAAAAAAGGAAACTTCCTCACGCTTTTCGCCGCTTCCGGTGACATATGAACGGTTGTTGGCAATGGAAAATGAGGCAATGGATGTGCCGCTTTGGATTTGGCGTAAATCCACATCGCGCGTCAGCCTTCCGATAAGAATTACTCTGTTAAAATCGGTAGCCATGATCAGGCGCTCTTGAGCACAAACATGCTGCGAAGAAATACAGTGTTGAGTCTGAATTCCTTGAGAACCTTGTCGACAGCTTCCGGAGCTGCTTCAACAATTTTGAACAAATAAAAGCCCTCTTTACATTCGTCAATCGCGTAAGCAAGACGGCGGTGACCCCAGTCCTCATCGCTTTTGATCTGAACATCGTGCTTTGCCAGAATTTCAGCAAAGATTTGCTTTCCCTCGTCCACCTTTTCGGTGCGGAGAATAGCGGTTAATTCATACGTACGCATTTCGTTGCTCCTTCCTTTGGATTTTGAGGCCGCAGAATGAGGATATTCATGCGCCTCAGAAAGGTAATTGTTTGATGTGGTCTTTATTTGTCATACAGCTCAAACGAGATCATCTTGCTAAATACCAGATTTTCCCGTTAAGACTGTCACCAAAAAAGAACCTATAGCGCCATATTTTTGGAGACCTGTCAAAATGCAAGAATAAAATAGTACCTTTTGCGGACCGGCCTTGAACCAGGACCTTGAAATCCGGACAAGTGCCGCTGTGTTAAACCTCTGCCCTAAAAAAATAAAAAAACAAAAGAGGAAAAAATTGCTTTCTCATAATCGGACCTTGCATTAAGAGTGCAAACAAGTGGCATATATACCTTCGCTTGCGATTATTG
>JAEWVL010000453.1 GCA_023396665.1 Spirochaetota bacterium | reverse complement strand
AATCATCTTCGCCACTTATGCCCCCGTCGCTTGCACCTTCACCGCTTACGCCTCCAGCGCGTGAACCTCCGCCGCAACCCGGCAAAGAAGCTAACAGGATAATCATTCCGATCAAACACACTTTACTAATCATTTTCACTCTAATTAGTCCTTAATAGTCCCTTGCAGCATCTATTAATTCTGCTCATCTTCGAATTATGCATTACAGTAATTTGCCGGTTTAATTAAAAACCGCTACCCCTTATTCATTTAGCAGCATCGCCGCACATGATATGCCAATCATCATACACGGCGAAGCATTTCCTGATTCACAACAAAACTCAATGTACCTTGATCTTTCTCGACTGCAGACCGGACGGCGAAAGATTGACCATCCAGACATAAAAATCATCCAGAAAAATACCATCAGTCCCTATGCCTGTCCAGGTATATTCATCCGCAATTTCTCCGGACAATGCGATATTCGAAGATGTTAATTTTAAAAGCATCAGCCCGGATGACGACTTCGGATAAACGGCTTCATCATAGCCCGCGTACGATTTCATGGCCGGCTGCGCTTCGCGGATAAATTCCGGCAACCCCGATAACGAAGCCTTTACATTACCGTAATTATCCAGCAGATAGGCAAATCCACCCCCATTCCAGAATGTGCCGACTATGAGGAATCTGTCGATTCCCTCTAAGTACTGAACATCATAGGTATAATATTTCACTTGCTCCTGAAGTCGTATTCGCTTTTTTACAAAGGTACCGTTTGAGGGATTATATATACTGTAATATAGACTGCAGTATTGATTTCCTTCTTCCCACCTCTGCCAAACCAAACACGCACGATTTGATGAGCCTGCGACAAGCGGCCACCAATCACGGTTTTCGTCATTTGACACAGTTGATCTTCGCAGCTTAACACCGGAGGATGAATAAACATTAACATATACATCCAATCCGGTACCTATACCATCCGCACCGGGCACACTGTCATCCCAGTCGTCGCACCAGAAAACGACAAAGCGGCTTCCCACGGCAGCGGCATGTCCAGAATGCCCACCATCGTAGATCATGCGCGGATACGCTTTTACCGGAGACAATTCTGAGCTGTAAACACCGTATCTCTGACAAATATCATACTGAGCATTCCATCCGTCTTCCATGGTGATGAAAATATTACCGTCGCTGTTTATCGCGGAACTTGGCGGCTCCTGCGCTTCCTCGCGGCTTATTATCGTTTCAATGTCGACTACCGGATCCGACGGGTCTATGTCGGAGTAATACGCATCATGCGTCCAGTTACCGTCTTCATCAGAACCTTCTGGCGGATTTCCCGAACTGCCCCAGATCAATTTGTATGCATTTCCGGTTTTTACGAAGTCTATACCATGCTGATACTCTCTGTAATCGTTTTCATCCGCCTGACCGTTCTCTGAATAACACGACAATGCCAGCATCATAAACAATAAATAAGCTGATCCTTTTAAAAGTTTCGATCCAATTGTATTTTTTGTCATAAGTTGCTCCTCCGTTTGTATAAAAATTTATTTTCCTGGTTCCGCAATAGTATCTTAATACGAAAAGCCTTTCAGGCTTTAATCATCTCACCTTACGATGCGTATTTTTCGATACCATCAAGGCAGCCCTAAAAAAAAATTTTTTACCGGGGCCAAGGCCCCAGAATAAATTTCAAAAAGTAAAAAGGTAATGGTTCGACAAGATCACCACAAGAAACCCAAAAGGCGATGCACCGAGCCTGTCGAGGTGTTACTGAGTCCTACAGAAACGGAAGCCGAATTTGCCGTCCAGCCGCCCTATCCAAAAGTAGATTTGGTCCTCTATACCAATCTGCATCATAAACGGGTTATCATCATAATAACCTCCACGTATAACCCGGAAAAAATCCGGATGCAGGTCGAAACACCACTCATACACATTTCCGCTCATATCGTAGAGCCCGAGAGCATTTGCTTTCTTGGTCTTTACCTCCGCTGTCGATAATTCCGAATTAGCACTATGCACCGCATAATCACCCAGTGTCGGTGTTACAACATCAAATGCCTGTGTATCACCGCTCGCGCTGTTGCCCTTTGTGTAATAAGGGTTGCTGTAGCCGCTAACGGTATTGGTGGCATCAGCCCCCCTGTAACGAGCGGCAAATTCCCATTCGTTACTTGTGGGCAGGCGAAAACCTTTAGCTGTCGTACTCTGCACCGCGCCGTCACAAGCTGTCTCGTTAGAATATCTTGAATCACGAATTATCACATTATCATAGGTGTAAACACATTCAAGATCTGTTGCGCTGCCATTATTGGCATTGTAGTATTCGGTTAGTGCATTACACCATACAATCGTGCTATAAAATAAAACCGTTACCGGGTGCTGGTTTGTATCGCCTTCACCATCACCCATTATACCGGCATCCGCGAATTCATATTTATCTACACCACGGTCAGTACTTGTCGCCCAGTCGTACACCTCTTTCCACAGCTCGTAGGTCACTTCAGTTTCGCCCATGATGAAGCGTGCCGGTACGTTTGCTGAACCGGCATCATCTGTGCCGGTCGGGAAGGTGTTGCTCGTCGCAATATCGGGCGTCAGTATAGCCTTGAAGACAGTGCCGCCCGGTAGAGTGTAGGTGTAGGTGTTTCCGTCGATTTCTTCAAATGCTGTTGCAGTTTCCTGCGGTGCTTCCGGGTTTTCCGTGGCTCCAGGGTTATCCACATCGTCTCCTCCCCCGCTTCCTCCGCAGGCGCTCAGCAAAGCGAGCAAAATCGCCATGAGCAATATCAATTTGTTGAATTTTCGCATTTTGTTTCTCCAGTTATCTTGTTATAAGAACCGGATTAAACACCATTTGCATTTTTTTGTCATGCGTCGAAATACGTAAAAGGGGTGTTTTTTTGAGCATTTTTCTTGTTTTTTTTTGCTTATTCTTTGCCTTTTTTTGAAATGCTTCGAATTTTTCTAGTTTAAGGCGGTTTTTACGATTCACACTGGTCTGATTTGATGGTTTTATATGGGAGGTATTCTTAAACAATATATACGTTTTTGTTTAAAATTATATTTCTCTTCAAATTATATCTAAATAAACCTACTATCTTCCAATAAATATTTTTACTAAAATACGCCTGAAAAATGGCTTTCAAATAAATAGAAAAAAAGATATTGCCTACAGAAGTCAAATATTGTTTCTTGTATAAGAATCAATAATTTTATATAAGAATTATTGACTCCCTTAATCTGATTTTTCCATAACATAATATTTCTTGATACAAATGGAATTCAAATGAATAATTTCTTTCCCGCATTCTCTTTTGTTTTGGCTTCCTCCTGTATATTTCTCAGCATTATTATTTTAGTAATTGGGAAAAAAAGAGATGCACTCTCTTTACTTTTTACGGGCAAAGTTCTCGCTGGCACTGTTTTCTACATATTCTATCCGGCATATTTTTGGTTTCCCGATATCGATTTATTCAAAACATTTTATATCATCCAGGTTATTATGATTGCCGCCGTATATAGCATGATGTTGCATTTTTGTGCCGAGCTTACAAGCTTTCCACTCCGTAATAGCTTGAAATTTCTGCTTTATGTTCCGGGTTTATGCGCAGCAACAGGTATTGTTATCTTGAACGGCCGTTATCCACAATTCGAGTGGGTGAACATGCACTGGTTCCTTGTTTTCGACAAAATTGACCTATGGAGTATTCTTTATGCTCTTTTCTATCTAATTATGCCTTTAATATGCATATTCATATTACTCAATTGGCATACAAAAAGCGGACTTAGAAAAGATTTAATGACAGGAAGAATTTTAGCAAGCGGACTATTTATATCGTCCGCACTGGCATTTTTATTTGATTTTATTCTTAAGTTTTACGGCAATAAGCTTCAGCCTATGGGCGGCTACTTTTTTTTCATTCACGTTATGGGTTTGTTTTATTGTCTTTTGCGATACAGATTTCTTACGTTTGATATTTCTTCAATAACTAATGAGATTTTATCAAACATCAACGAATGTATTGCCGTAATTGACTCTAATGGACGCATTATGCATGCAAATAAGAAAATGATGCAGATTACGATTGTTGAAAAGGGCTTAAATTTCGGCGTCATATTTGTTAATATCGAAATAATCTTAGAAAGAATAACTGCAATCAAAAACGGTGAGATAACAGAATTTGAAGAAAAAATGAGAATCAACACGCGAAATGGGATAATGCATGCAAACACATTCGTATCTCGAATTACTGACACTGTCGGAGATTTCTCCGGAATTCTTATTGTAATCAAAGAACAGGCGGGGGTCAAAGAATTTATTAAAATGTATGGAATTTCCGAAAGAGAGTATCAGGTAATCGATCTTATCTTGAAAGGCATAAACCGAGATGAGGTTTCCGATCTTATACACCTCAAACCTCGCACGGTAGAATCTCATCTTCGCAATATATATATTAAAATGAATGTAAAAAACCGTATTGAACTTATGCGAATTGCAAAGAAATTTGATCTTGTTTAAAAACTGTTTTTTCTCATCACCCGTCAAGTCAATTCCCCTTTTGTAATGAGTCGACATGAGCAAATGGATTTTTTATTATTTTTGTGCATATCTTTTTGGTTTCTTCCGGGCAGTATTCAGATATCCAGCCCCAGATGTAATTGGTATTGCCGAGCTTGAACACACATAAAACAGGCATAATTCATAATGCCTGTTTTACAAAAAGCCAAAATCATTCTTCGTCAGTTTCGTATACGTTATCATCTACTTTAATTTTTTTCTTCGCTCTTTCAAGAAATACATTATCTGACTCATCCCCCAACGCCCTTTGCCCTGCGGATGAACTTTCAAACATCCAGATCATTCTATTTTCAATTTCAGGTTTTTCATTTTGCGATTCAAGCCGGCAAATTGCTTCCAGAAAAACTTCTACAGTAACGGGATTATCAATTTCCTTAATTTTATTCTGCAAAACCGGCAAGGCATTTCCACAGTTTAAGTCAGCCAAAAGTGCGGCGACATAACCGAGTTCACCATAACACTTGTTTATCTTGAGAAAATTCAAAGCCGTTGAACAGTCGTTTTCGGGATACCACTTGGCATAACGCGTTTGAAAAACAAATTTATTATCCTGATAGTGTTCTCCGATGATCGAAATACAATAGTCAAGAACGCTGATATTGATTTTTTCCGTGAAGGCCGTCAAATAAACGGCCATAT
>JAEWVL010000321.1 GCA_023396665.1 Spirochaetota bacterium | reverse complement strand
TCGCTGCTCAGGGGGCTGTCCAGCATTTTTTGGGCTTTAGGGCTTCAGCTTTTCACGGGTTTGATTAGTGGTCTGCGTTCTTGATGCAGGTACAATGACTGATGGTATACGTCCTGTTTGTATGATCCTGCCCAAAAAAGAGTTGCGCTAGGCGCATTGGTGAAAAGAGTATACCATCTGCTTGCTGGATAAAAATCACAATCAAAACATGATGTTTTCAGCTGCTATTCATACAGGTTTTATTGTTGGTCTTTTGGGGTTGCGGTAATACGTTGCGGAGCCTCACGCCTTACAGTTCGCAGACCGGGATACTACGGCCTTTCTTGTGGAGTTGGAATGTTTCTCAAATCAATGGAAATTTTCGGGTTCAAGTCTTTTGCCGACAGAACCAATATTCTTTTCGAGCAGGGGATAACTGTCATTGTCGGTCCCAATGGATGCGGAAAATCGAATATAGTCGATTCAGCCAAATGGGTTCTCGGTGAGAAACAGGCCAAGAATATTCGCGGTGACAAGATGGAAGACGTAATTTTCACCGGAACAGAGCACCGAAAACCGCTATCACTCGCCGAAGTCTCTCTGACAATAGACAATTCGCAACGTGTGCTTAATTTTGATTCGGAATCGGTTACCGTTACAAGGCGTGTTTTCCGCGACGGTGAATCGGAATATCTCATAAACAAATCACCTGTGAGACTGAAAGATATCGATCAGCTGTTCATGGACACGGGTATAGGGAAAAGTTCTTACTCGGTGATGGAGCAGGGACGTATAGACATGATCCTCTCGTCGAGAGCAGAGGACAGGCGATACATCTTTGAAGAAGCTGCTGGCATTTCACGTTTTAAGGTGCAGAAACGTGAATCGCTTAAGAAACTTGAGGATACCGGAGAGAATCTTGAGCGTATTAATGATATTATTCACGAGATTGAACGGGAAAAAGATCTAAAGGCCAAACAGGCTGAGAAAACAAAAACATACCTCAAATTGAAAGCCGAACTAGAAAAGAATGACATCAGGTTATCGGCGTTGAAATTCCGGGATCTTGCGAAACGTCTCGAGAAATTAAAGATGAACCGTGACAAATTGCATTCGGAAAGTGCGGACATATCCACCCGCATTTCGTCGATTTCGCGTGAGAATGACGAAGATGAAAAGCTGAAAAATGAGATACAGCTGGCTCTGCTCGAACTTGAAAAGAAGATACATACCTACCGCATCAGGGTTGAAGACATAGATGACAAGCGGGAAAAGAACCGTGCAATGATAGCCGAAAACCGGGAGCATCGTGAAAGACTCGTCGCTGAGATAGATGAGCGACGTCGCCATTATGCTACAATTATCGCGGAAAAGGAACGTTTGACGAAAAGCGGCGTTGAAATTGCCGCTAAAATAGAGGAAGATCGGCGACAGCTTAAGAATTTTTTCGATTTGCGAAAACGCAAAATTGAGACCATTCATGCAAACCGGGACAGGATTGAAGGTAACAAGGCATCCATTCATGACCGTGAAGCGGAACTCAAGCGTCTTCGTGACGATCTGGAAAAGGTTATCAAGGAACTTATCGAGGCGATTGATGCCAGAAAAGAGGAGCTTCGTGAATCGGAGAACGATCGTGCCCGTGTGCGCAGCGGCATTCATGAGCGTTTGGATCATCTCGGTAAAGTGCTTTCTGAAATTGAAAAGGTCTTGCATTCCGGCGATAGCGGCAGAGTGGAAGAACTGATTTCATCTATAGAATACAATGCTCTGGTGGAAGAGTTTAAAAGATTTGAGACTTTTGAGGATGGTTTTCGTTCGCTTCTTTTTGACGAGGGCGGAGTACATGCCAAGAAGGAACATATCGACGGTGAAATTGCGGCCAGAACCGAGTTGATTGAAAATTTACGAAAAGAAAACGGTTCTTTGGACGAGCAGATTTCGACCTTGCAGTCCGAACTTGATGACGTGAACGAAATGATCACCCGTATTGAGAAGGATCTTTCCAGAAATGACAACGAGAAAGAGTGGATTGAGAAGCATGTTCAAACGCTTGACCGTCAGATAGCCGATATCGTGCGGAATATTGAAAATGTGCAAAATGATATTCGTCGTTCAGAGGAAAAGGTCGAGGCTCTGCAGAAAGAGATCAAAGAATGGGAAGACCGGCTGATTGAATTTAACGAGCGAACTGAAAATCTGCGCAAGCGTATTGAAGAAAGTACTGCACGAAGAAACGAGATTGAAAAGAAAATGTTATCGCGTAGGGAGTCCTCTCACAAGGATACCGCGCAGTTGCAGGAAATCAACGACAGAATAACCGATGCCGAAAAGAAAATAGTTGAAGCGGAGTTTAAACTTTCACAGGTAACGGAGTATGTCTGGATAGAGTATGAAAAAAAATCTGATGAACTCGAGCGAATCAAGGTCGATGAGATTGAACTCGATTCTATTCAGTCGACCATTCAGAAAGTGAAATCGCAGATCCAGTCTCTCGGGCCGATCAACAACCTTGCTATCGAAGAATTCAATGATCTTAAGAAGCGTTTTGATTACTATATCGCTCAGAAAGAGGATATTGAAAAAGCCCGCGAGGATATACTCGCGGTAATCGCCGATATTAACAAGACATCGGTTGAACTTTTTCTTGAAACCTTTGAAAAGATAAGGGTCAATTTTGCAGAAATTTTCCGTCAACTCTTCGAAGGTGGAAATGCCGAAATAGAACTCTCCGAACCCGAGGCAATGCTGGAAAGCGGCATTGAAATTACGGTGCGCCCTCCGGGAAAAAAACCGAAATCGATAAGTCTGCTTTCCGGTGGAGAGCGCACGATGACCGCAATAGCGCTGCTGTTTGCCACCTACATGGTGAAGCCGTCACCCTTTTGTTTTCTCGACGAGATAGATGCCGCGCTCGATGAGGAAAATGTCGGACGTTTCTTGAAAATGATGAAACAGTTTTCACAGAAGACGCAGTTTGTCATGATTACCCATAACAAGAAAACGATGTCGATCGGTTCTTCAATTTACGGCATTACAATGGAAGAGGCCGGCATTTCGAAAATAGTTTCGATGAAGCTTGAACGAAGTCCCGCGCTTAACCGACAGCAGGAAACGCAGCAATAGCTTAAAACAGATCATCTCCACAGTCTCCAATTGTGTTGTTTGCAGATACATTGAACCGGATTGTTTTGCCGTGTGGAATTCATCCACAGACACGTTCGGGTATCCCCCCCCCCTTTTTTTTTTACCGCTTGATAACAGGAAGAGTAATTC
>JAEWVL010000303.1 GCA_023396665.1 Spirochaetota bacterium | reverse complement strand
ATATTCAATTGCACCGTCATCTCTCGCATTCTGCCAGGTGTAGTTTGCCCCCGCAGCGACGAAGCGCAGGTATTCCATCTCGGCACTGATCTCGACGCCGTGTATTTTCGCCTGCGATATATTATAGGCTTTAAGCGTACGTTGCGTATTTTGTATAAAGAGAATAACATCGTAGGCTTTCGAATAAAAAGCGACGGCATTAAAATACAAATCAATATTGTCGTTTCGGGAAAAATATTCGAATCCCCCCTCGATGCGGTCGACATACTCGGGCTTGAGCGAAGTGTTGCCCTGCACATAGGCCGCCGAACCGTAGACCTCGGAAGGATCGGCCATTCGATATGAGCGACCTGCGCCGCATTTCAAATTGAAGGCGTAGGGAACGACTCTGTACAACAATGCGCCATGACCGCCGAAAACCGGTGACAGCTCTTCGTCTCTTTTCAGCTCTTTTGAAGTGAACCATCGATATTCATCGTAGAAATTGCTCCGTTCACAAGAGCTGCGCAGCTGAGCCAGAAGCGTCAGCCTTTCGGCAAAAAGATCGACATATACATCCGTAGCCCCGTGATAAATTTGCCTCTGCTGCCGTGGATAGCGCCATTGCGTATCGGCAAGACGCTCGTCTTTCTCGTAACATTCATTCTGAAAGGTCACAGATACTGCGGCACGGAATGGTTTACCGGTAAATGAAAGATTCTGCATGGCCTCGAACGCAGTAAAGCGGCGCTCATCGTTATTCACGGATAACAATTCAAGCCCGGGATCTTTTGCTGCGCTGATTTCGTTACGCAGCGTTACCCGGCTTTTGGAAGAAAGGTTTTTACCGGACAGTTCCAGCCCCGCCTGTGTCGACAATGCAGAAAAATTCTTTTTTACATGCAGCACCTGCGCCGCGGCAAGACCCGGAACGCCTCGCTGCGCAACAGAGCCGCTGAGCGCCAACCAGGATCGCAGATTGCCCCTGTTATAGCTGACGGTATCAGCGAGCGAGAGGCGACTTACCGCATTGTTTTTCCGTTTTTCGGTAAAATCATCGGCCGTATTCATGACGGGAGTGCCATTATCATTTAAATACTCAAATTCGCCATTATCATGCTGCTGATACAGCGTAAACGCGTTTGTGACCGACTCATGTGCAACGCTCGTTCGCAAAAAGGTCTCATAGCCCGTAACGGTAGCGGTGTGACCGGCCTCGGTCGAGTTTTGGGCGGCTTTTTTCGTGACAAAATTGAGAGCCCCCCCGATACCGGGCGTGGAGAATTCTGCCGGAGTGAAGCCCCTGTAAATTTCGACGCGATCCAGTTCGTCACCTCGCAGCATAAGCAGCGACCATGAAGACTGAAGTACGCCATCAATATATACGGGGGTTTGATTGCTGCCGGCGCCGCGTATCATGATCTCGTCACCATTGCCGCTTTGTTTCATGCGGACACCGGGAGCCTGCGACGCGATGGCTGCGGCACTCTTTGGGGCATCGCCCTGTTCGGGCCGTAATACTGAAGCACTCACCGGAGAATTGCGCACGTTTCCGGATCGCTTCTTCGTTCGCACTTCGAGTGCTTCATCATCATTTGTCCAGCTCAGTGCAAACAGAGAAGTGCTCATAAAAAGACAAAGAAGGATAGCGCTGAGCGTATCCCCCCCCCTAAACATGAAGCAAATAAATTTTTTCGTATTCACGGCAAAGCTTTGTTCTGAAAAGACTGCAGCAATCAGGCCGTCGCGTCGACTGAATGATCGCCGCGACTTTGCCCGTCCTGTCGAACAAAGCTTGCCGGTAATGACAGGCATAATGCTAGTGCCGTTCCGATTCTTTCTTCGTGTAGTCCGCATAGATGCCGAAATAACCGTTCTCTTCGGTAAGATTATCCAGCGCCTCGTCCGCACTATCGTAGGACTGCGGTCCGTCGGGAAGAAAATCGGCGGTATATTTCGCGGCGGTTGATTGCTTCATCTTTTCGCCGTCACACTCCTTCCATCTGGCAACCGTATAGGTATCAACTCCGTATGAATCATAGATATCTATTGTTACTTTGATAACAACATATCCCTCGGCATCGTCGTAATCCGAATGTTCGGCGATAGAACCGGCAGTATCAGACTCTGTCTGCCAGTCGATGGTACCGTCACCGTTGACATCATAACCCTTGTAAAACATGCTTTTTTCGGTATCGAAGAACACTCCATCATACGCTGACATCCACTCTCCGCTTACAAGACCTGACAGTTTTTCGTCGTCTCCTGAATCATCGCAAGCCGTTGTCAGCATTGTGACCATTAAAAGAAGCAATAAGCATTTTTTCATACAACATCTCCTGTTGTTAATTAGGAAACCCGAAACGACCGCTTTGGTGACAGCAAGCCTGATACGATCACGGCAGCGATGCGCTGTTTGAGTTTCTCATAAAATACCCCGGCACGAAGTCGATTGTTTTCAAAACGACAGCCGAGATTCAGCCGCACGGCTGACAGCCGGGATCGAAAACATCTGTTTTTACCGGGGACGGATTAACATCCAGGCGAAGTGAAAGTATTCGGTAGTTGTGAAACGACCGGACCCCAATCCGCGAGGTGTTCCGATTCTTGGAAGATCCGGCTTCGGGTATAACCCGTTACGGTTGCGGGACAGCGCGGGATTTACACCCGCTTCCTCCAGAAGCTGCACAGATAGATTGCTGTTCACCGGGAGTCAAGAAAATTATCCTGATTACGGAGCAGCGC
>JAEWVL010000275.1 GCA_023396665.1 Spirochaetota bacterium | reverse complement strand
GTGTATGCCTGCAACGAAGGCGATTTTGAAGCGGTCAAAATGCTCGTCGACGGCGGAGCCGACATCAACCTGCAGGACTCCGAAGGCTGGAGCGCACTGTTTTATGCCGCCGCAAAAAACAGGCTCGAAATAGTGAAATATCTTCTTCAGAAAGGTGCCGACCCCGACCTCAGCGACATCAGCGGAAAAAGGGCTCATGACTATGCCGTACAAAAAGGCTATTCCGAAATAGCCGATATTACGAGGTAATCATGAAAAAAATTGCTTCTTTTTTGTTCACAGTATTACTCGCGCTATCCCTTAGCGCCTGCGACGATGTTGCCGACTGGCTGCTCGACGACGACGACTCGACAAACAGCGGTGCCGAAGAAATCGCCGACGACAGCGATCTTCTCACCGATGATCTGCGAAGCGCAATTGTCGATCTCGCCCGTGAACAGATAGGCCTTCCCTACCTTTACGGAGGGGAAGACCCTTCCACTGGCTTTGACTGTTCAGGTCTGTGCTATTACTGCTATACGAGTAATGGCATCGAAATTCCCAGGGTCTCACGGGATCAATACGCCGGGGGCAATCAAGTCGGCATGGAAGGCGCTAAGTACGGAGACATCGTGGCGTTCTACTCGCCCGTCAGCCATGTCGGCATAATCACGAGCAGCACAACTTTTATTCATGCGCCAAGCAGCGGCTCTGTCGTGAAAGAACAGGAATTTATCGGCTACTGGGAAAACCAGATTACCGGTGTCGTATCGTATATTGATGAATAACGACCAGTGCGTAGGGCTTGGGGGGGGGATAGCGCCATGTCGTATCCCCCCGCACAGCTCGCAATATATATGATTATCACAGCTAAAGCGTTTTCGACTGCTCTTTATTTGCAATTTGCTCTTGTTTGTGCAGGAATTATTCTTTACATTTATGAATAAATATACAATGGTGATTAATATCCCTTCGCTTTTTTGGTGATTGTACGGGAGCCGATCCGAAATGATGACAACGCGTGATATTATTAAAAATGTGGCTATTTTCAACGGCTTCTCCGACTCCGACGCCGAAGAGATACTTTCGATTTCCCGTACGCTGCAGTTTCCCGAAAACTCGCTTATAATTCAGGAAGGTGCCGACGGCAGCTCGATGTATATTCTCATAAACGGGCGGGTTCGCGTATTCAAGACAACCGAAACGAAAGATGAGGTTTTTCTGGCCGTTCTCGAGTCCGGTTCATATTTCGGAGAGCTCTCACTGCTTGACAGCATGCCCCGTTCGGCTAATGTTCTTGCAATCGAAGATTGCGAGATTTTACACCTGCGTAAACGCGATTTCGACGATTTGATCAACCGCAATCTCAAAATCGCCAATATTTTCTACAAAAACTGCCTCAAAGAGACCTTTTTCCGCTTTCGTAACATGGCAACCAACTTCACCTTTTCGCAGAACATTCTCAAGGAGACTTCGGAAACACTGAACGAGATCAACAAAGATCTCAATCACGCAAAAGAGGTGCAGCGTTACTTCATCAACAACGAACTTTTCACAAAACCGACGAACACCCTCAAGGGCATCAAGTACTCTTTTATCTACAAACCCTGTCTCGAGGTGGGCGGCGACTTCCTGAACATATCCCCCCTCAACAGCGGTGTCGGAGTGACGATTGCAGATGTTGTCGGCCATGGCATTACCGCCGCGATGGCTACGGGGGTCATTAAATCGGCCTTTTCTATCTACGTTGAGCAGTTTCCCGACAGTCCGGCCTCGGTTATGACCGCCGTGAACGAGCATTATCACTCCATTATGGCGAAGTATTTCGCAACCTGCTACTACGCGCTCATTAACACCGACAAGATGACCGTTACTTTTGCAAAAGGCGGTCATCACCATCCGTTATTCTGGAAAGAAAAGAGCTGCTCGCTGCAACCGATCAGCGCGAAGGGCATCGGCATCGGCATCACCGACGGAACGAAGTACATGGAAGAGACCTTTCCGATCGAACCGGGTGACAAACTGCTTTTCTACACCGACGGTATACTCGAACAGCGCAACCGCAAAAACGAGATGTTCGGCCTCGAACGCCTTGAACAGGTTTTTGCCAATGCCGTTCTCGAGGATATTCCCGACAAACTCAAGTTTATCGAGGAACACTTTTTCGATTTCTGCGGTCATATCGATTTTGATGATGACATTACACTGCTTCTCGCCGAAATATAAATTGGGAAAACCCGAATAATCAGCGAGTGCAGCACTAAGACCTCATTCAGGGTTGAATTGCATGGCGTCCACACCGGATTAAGCACTTTTTGCGCGGCAACAGGCTCATTTTTACAGTTCATGTTGACAGATCGGCTCTTTGACGATACAGTAGAGTATGCGGAATGTATTTCGACTAACTACAAGAGTGGTACTATGCCAGGTGAAATGATCAATGTGGGCGTGGCGCAGATCAGGATTGGCTCGTCCCCAGTTATTCTACGAACAATTTTAGGCAGTTGTGTCGGTATCTGTATTTACGATCGCATGAAAAAAATCGGCGGTCTTGCGCACGTCCTGCTTCCCGAACCGACAAATGCCGACCAACCCGAAAAATTCGCCTCTACCGCCATCCCCCGGCTTATTGAAATGCTCCTGAAAGAAGGCTGCAAGCGCGAGTTTATGAGCGCGAAAATCGCCGGCGGGGCGTCTATGTTCAAATTCAAAATGGATACACCGCTCGGACTGATCGGTGAAAAAAATATCGAAATGACACGCCGCATTCTCGAAGAAAAGAAAATACCCCTCGTCGCCCAGGACGTGTCAGGATCGACAGGAAGGGTTATCGATTTTTTTCTTGAAGACGGCAGACTAAAAGTGAAAGCGGCGGGAAAAGAACAGTATTTCTATCAGTTGTAATGCATAAGACGACAAATAAGGTACTTTTTCAGGGGTTATTACTGTATGCATCAGGATATTAAACAAAGGATTGATACGCTCCTTGCAAATCTTTCAGGATTACCCTCCATTCCGGATGTGGTGACCAAGATCATAAACATGGTCAATGATCCCAATGTCGATTTTAAACTGGTTGCCTCGGAAATCTCGACCGATCAGGCCATCACCACCAACGTACTGAAACTTGCAAACTCGGCCTATTACAGCAAGGGAAAAGAGATCGAGACGGTCGAAAAGGCCATTGTTACGCTCGGCATTCGCGAGGTGAAGGACATCGTCGTCGTCGCTTCAACAAAGCAGATTCTTGACAAGTCGATAATCGGCTACGATCTAGCCAAGGGTGATCTTTGGAAACACAACGTGGCAGTTGCCATGCTTTCGAAGAAAATCGCGCTCGACAAAAAACAGCGACTTCTGGCCGACATCGTTTTTACCGGCGGCATTATTCATGATGTCGGAAAAACAGTGATAGCGATCTATGTCGCCCACACCTTCGCCGAGATACTCGATGTCGTACAGGCAGAGGGCATTCCTTTTCCCGAAGCGGAACGCAAGGTGATGGGATACGATCATCAGGAGATCGGTCAGTTCATACTGAAAAAGTGGAAATTCCCGGACGTGCTCGAAAGCATCGTGCGCTACCACCACGAACCTTCCCAGGCACCCGAAGCATATGCGATGCACACCTCGATCGTTCATGTCGCCAACATTATCTGCCAGATGGCCGGTGTCGGCATCGGCGGTGACGGACTTTACCACGCCCTCGACGATGCAGCCGTCGACAAAGTCGGTCTGAGCGAAAGAGATCTCGAGCACTACTACGAATCGATTCCCGAACTGCTGAATCAGGCCCGCCAGATTCTCTAGCGTCTGCCCGGCAAACAGAAGTTTATATTGCGGTTTGCGAAAGTATCGTCATCTCTCCGGGCTTTGTTCCGCTGAAGTCAGGAGCGTTCGGTTTACGTCTATGTACGTTGCTCAAGGGCATTTTCAAGATTTCCGATAATCTTTCTCAGCGTTTCCTCAAATGCATCCCGGCCAGTCTCATCGATATTCCGGTAAAAAATGTCTGTCATTTCTTTTGATGCTGATTCGTAACGGGCATACCGATCCTTTGTCTTCACGGTGGCACAGACAATTTTTTTCCGGGAATCTTTCGGATGCGCCTTTCGCTGCACCCATCCCTCCGCTTCGAGCCGGTCAAGAGTCAGCGCAAGAGATGACTTGTCCAGCTTTGTCAGCTCCGCAAGAGAACCCTGTGTTATTTCATCTTCATGCCAGAGCGCATACAGAATTCTTCCCTGTGAAGGGTTTATGTCGTCCAGCTGACGGTCCCTGAGTACACGAAAGAACACCCGTCCTGAAAGCTGATGCGCCTGGGATAGTAGATTGCCGCCTTCACGCATCGAAAGCCGTGACTTTGAGTCCATGATAGTAGCGCACACTTTCAGGGATAAATTCGAAAAGTGAAAAATCACCACCGTCGAGCCCGCCCTGGTAGTACATATCCCAATCCGAAGTCCAAACCGCTTTTCGTATTTCAGCTTCGTGTATCTCCTTTACCCTGCCGCGAACCATACACCCTTCAAAGCTGTTGTTATCCGAATAATAAAGGCACACTCGCGCGTCTTCCCGCATCTGTGCGACTTTTCGGCTGCCGGTATTTGTTGCGAGAAATGAAGCAAAATTTTTCGCCGCCTTCGCTGGACCGGAAGAAAGCGCCTCGTGCCGGTGTTTGAGCAGGTTAAACATGACCCGTGTTTCGGGAAAACCCTTGTCGAGCGTCGTAACGTAAACAAAGGCCGATCGCTGAGTAAGATCGAGTGCAGCCTGTTCTTCTGCCATAAAATGCTCCTCTTTATTATTGTTTTAGATAAAACTATTATGTTTTATCTAAAACGAATGTCAAGCATTTCTTCTATCTTTCCACTTTCGGCGGACGCACAATCGTATAGAGCACCGGAATGAAGACCAGTGTCACAACGGTACACGCGAGAAGCCCCCATGCCATGACAAGCACCATGGGACGAATGGACGGGACATCGCCCCCCAGACCGTAGGCCGTCGGCAGAAGACCGAAAAAGGTTGTAATCGTCGTCAGGCAGACCGGTCGAAGCCTGTCCGCCGCAGCCCTTGCGCATTGTTGTACAGTGTAGAGCCCCGATTTACATATGGTGGTCAGATGATCTATCATAACGATGGTGTCGTTCACGACAACACCGACAAGACCGAGCATGCCGAGCAGCGAAAGCATTATCAAGGGTCGCCCATGCAGCAAGAGGGTAAGAAAAGTCGCTGCCACCGCGAAAGGTACAATAGACATGATCATTGCGGGCAGCATGTACGAATCGAAGAGTACGACGAGAATGAAATAAATCGACACGACCACGAATAGACCCGCAAAAACGAAGCCCTGCATACTCTGCTGCGACTCTGCCTGTTGTCCGCCGAAGATGAGATGGGTGTCAGGTGAAGGGTGCGCCAGCACATAGTCACCGATCAAAGCGTTCGCTTCTGACGAATTCGTAAGGCTGGGATCGACATCTGCGCTTATTGTCACAGAACGCTTGCCGCCTTCGCGTGTAATCATGGCAGGTGAAAGC
>JAEWVL010000273.1 GCA_023396665.1 Spirochaetota bacterium | reverse complement strand
GGCTAAGCTTTCAACATGGATATATGTTATCGCGCGTAATGAGACGCTTCGCATGGTGAAGCGTCTGGTTCGTGAAGAGGAAAAGGCTGCGCGAAAGATGGATACCGGTCTTGAACATTTTAATAGCGATGGCGAACCTGATGAGACCATTATTGAAAGCATTCGTCTTTTGCCGCAGATGCACAGGGATGTTCTCGAGTGCTTTGTCGGGGGAATGAAAGAGAAGGAAATTGCCGAGAGACTGAATATCCCGAAAGGAACGGTCAAATCCCGTCTGAACAGGGCAAAAGAGCAATTGAGAAAACTTCTTCGGGAGGTAGGTTATGAAAGAGATTGAATCTCGTTTGAATGATGCCGCATGGGATATGGAGATAGCTCGCAAGGTTCTTTCCCGTCGCAGAAGTCACGACCGGATATTGTTTGGCAGTGCCGGTGCTTTTTTATCGGCAGTGCTGATCACAACCGGGCTTTTTCTCGCGTTTCCGATATCTGAAGAAGATCCGATTAATCAGCAGGTATCAGGAGTCTACAAAACGCAATATTCTGAAAGCAGCCTGTTAACGGGGGAGGATACTGATACCTTGTTGATAGAAATACTCGCAATGCGTTAAAATATTATTTTGCCTTTATGTTTGCGATACTTCCGGTGCTGTGTAAGGGCTTGTGCGATTGCATTTATGGATGAAGTAAAGAACTCCGGTTTCGCTCTCGTGATGATTGTCCCGTATCCCCCCGCATTTTTTGCAACTCTTCAGTTGTGTGCTGCTATATAATTGTGAACACTCAAGACCTGTGAAATTGCTTTTTTTTGTGATTTTTGGCACAATTGAAAATAAATACTTGCTCTGCACCCCCGCGCATTTAGCATGGAAAGGGGAGCTTATATGAAAAAACAAGTGAGTATCGACGATATTGTGAGTGCCGTTGACGGTGTCATTCTCTTCAAAGGAGAATATGATTATGTTCGATGGGTGGTCTCTTCAGGATTGATGAGTGATGTTCTTACCACCGAAGAAGAGGAGATTCTTCTTCTCAGTTCTCTCACCACAGCGCAGGTTGTGCGAACCGCGGACATGGTCGGCGCGAATGCAATACTATTAGCGTACAATAAGCCCGTTACAGACGACGTTGTGTCGCTTGCCAGAGAGTTGGGGATAACTCTTCTCGGCACCCCGTACCCGGTTTTTGAGTCGTGTCATCGTTTATCTCCGCTCTTTTTTGGAGAATAGTTATGCCAAACAGATTTCCGATTTCAACAGAATCAACAGACAAAACACCGATGGCGACGATGGAGATAATTCTTCGTCTGAAGGTTAAAGACGCTATGGTCGCAAATGTGCTCTCCGCCAAAAAAAGTGACACCCTTCGTGAAATTCAACTGATGATGAAGGAAAATGAAATTTCGGGTGTTCCTGTTCTGGATGAAAACCGGCTGGTCGGTATGATCAGTGTCAATGATATCATCAATGCGCTGGACAGAAATTATATACATGATAAGGTTGAAAAGCACATGGTTCGAAACCTCATCGTACTTGAGGACGACATGCCGCTGACCTTTGCCGTCTCTTATTTTAATAAATATACGTATCGCCGTTTTCCGGTGATAAACAAGGAAAAGGAGTTCGTGGGTATTTTGTCCACGAAGGATGTTCTCGCCGCATTGCTTTTTGAAATGAACAAGGAAATCAATGCGCTTGAGAGCCGTCTCGTTTCTGTAAGAGAAGAGGTGCCGAATCAAATCGCGCTTGATTTCGTAATCAAGCGTTTCGATTTTGAAAATGCCGGTACCGCGTCATTTAAACTGAAAAAACTTCTCAAGGACAAGAATGTTGACCGGAAGGTATTGCGCAGAGCCTCGGTATCGGCCTATGAGCTTGAAATAAATGTCGCAATACATTCTTTCGGGGGATCGATATCGTTTATACTCGACAGGGACCGTATTACTATTATAGCCAAAGACAATGGCCCCGGAATTCTAAATGTTGATGAAGTCTGTGAAGAAGGCTTTTCGACAGCAAACGAGTGGATCAGATCGCTTGGTTTCGGTGCGGGCATGGGTTTGCCGAATACAAAACGTGTTTCAGATGAATTCACGATCACCTCGCAGGTGGGAGTGGGAACGACGGTGACATCAGTTATTTTTCTGGAGGCAAAAAATGAAGGTGAGTGAGATCTGCGAGCGTTTGGGGGCAACTGCGGTGACAGGCCCTTTTGACGATCATGACGTAACGAAGGTGTATACATCGGATCTTTTGAGCGATGTGATGGGCTATGCCGAGGAAGAGTCGCTTTTGATCACTATTCAGGCGCATAAAAACACCATTGCGGTTGCAAGCCAGCTCGATATGCCGGCGATTGTTATTTGTAACGGTCGAAAAGTTCCCGATGACATGCGCGAAGCCGCGCTTCAGGAGAAAATCACCCTTTTGACGACGAATGACAATCAGTATACCGCCAGTACGAAGGTTTATCTGGCTTTAAGCGGCGCATAACGTGTTATTCAGGGCCGATTTACACATTCATTCCTGTCTTTCGCCCTGTGCATCGCTGGAAATGTCACCCTCCGAAATTGTTGCGAGAGCGCGCTCGCTCGGTCTAAATCTTATCGCGATAAGCGACCATAACAGTGCCCTTAATTCAACAGCACTGCGTGACGTTTGTGACCGTTTTGACGATATTTTCTGTCTGTATGCAGTTGAGATGACCTCTGTTGAAGAGGTGCATGTACTTGCCTTGTTTGACGATCTCAAAGCGATTCTTGATCTGAGCGATTTTCTGTACGATGTTCTTGCGGATATTCCCAATAATCCCGATCGTTTCGGCGATCAGGTTTACGTGAATGCCGACAATGAAATTTGCGGTGAATGTGAGAAATATCTTAACGGAGCGCTGTCTTTGTCGATGGATGAGCTCTTGATGGAGATACATTCGCGTGGTGGTCTCTTTGTGCCGGCACACATTGGTCGTCCCAGTTTCAGTATCATGTCTCAACTTGGATTCTTACCTGAAGCGGATTATGACGCTTTGGAACAGCATTTCAGCTATATTCGCGATAAGCGGTACGACGGATTGACCGTTTCCGCCGGAGGGCATGTTTGTACAACTTCGTCTGATGCACATTATCCTGGTGATATCGGTCGGGGCTATATTGAATTTGAGGCTGACTCTCCATGTATTGATTCTCTGCGGGATGTTTTCCGCAGGAGTGGAGTTGTTTGCCGTTTCTCCGCTTGAACGGGTTCCCTGATTTCCTTCATCAGCGCGCAATTTTCTTGACAAAGAACAGGCGTTTTTTCTTTTAATAAACGGGCTTTGCCCGAATACCCTAATAAGGAGACTTGTATGGCACAACACCAGTTTCAGACAGAGGTAAACAGACTCCTGCACCTGATAATTCACTCTCTTTATTCTCACAAAGAGATATTTTTGCGGGAACTTGTTTCCAATGCTTCTGATGCCCTCGACAAACTGAAACATCTGACGCTGACCGATCCAGCCTACAAAGAGATCTCTTTTGACCCCAAGGTTTCAATCTCCTTTTCCGATGGTGATAGCAAAACATTGACCATCGCTGATACCGGTATCGGTATGAATGAAAAGGATCTGATAGACCATTTGGGAACGATCGCTAACTCCGGTACCCGTAAGTTTGTGGATATGCTTTCCGGTGATGCCAAAAGAGATTCCAATTTGATTGGCCAGTTCGGTGTGGGTTTTTATTCATGCTTTATGGTCGCTGATAAAGTAGAGGTTCTTTCAAGAAAAGCGGGGGAGACTGAAGCCTATCTTTGGATCAGTGACGGAAAAGAGGGATTTTCAATCAGTCCCGCACAGCGGGATTCGCATGGTACCACGATAACGCTTCATCTGAACGCGGAGGGTGACGAGTATACGAACCGCTGGGAACTTCAAAACATAATTAAGAAATACTCGAACCACGTTCCTTTCCCGATTTATCTCACCTATGAAGATATATCATACGAGGGTGAGGGGGATGATCGAAAAGAAAAACGGGAAATCAAGACAGATCAGATTAATGCCGCTTCGGCATTCTGGAAACGTCCGAAAAGCGAACTCAAAGAGGAAGATTATTTTGAGTTTTACAAGGATCTTTCTCATGATTATGAGAACCCAATGCTTTACATGCATACACATGCTGAAGGAACACTCGATTACACTACACTTTTTTACGTGCCCTCAAAAGCGCCATTTGACCTGTATCGAGCGGACTACAAAGCCGGTGTCAAGCTGTATGTGAAACGTGTTTTCATCACAGATGATGAAAAAGAGCTCAT